>JAUNXW010000007.1 GCA_030539595.1 Methanocorpusculum sp.
CTATCATGCAGCCCTGTCACGGCTGCGACCTGGATTCGAATTCCGGCTTGGGCGTTTTGCAATTTCTTTTGGAGACTGCAATCGTTAATTTATCAGTTTGTTAATTTGCCCAAGTAGTGTAGTGGCCTATCATGCAGCCCTGTCACGGCTGCGACCTGGATTCGAATTCCGGCTTGGGCGTCTTTTTGTTTTTGCATATTCGATAAACTTATTCTAAAAACCGTGATGTACTCGAAGGCTGAAAAATTCACAAATACATTATCAAAAAATAAACACCCAACAAAACCTGCGCGCACAGCAAAAATCAGGCGCATCTCAAAACAGTATATAAACCCATCAAAAAAATTCACCGCACAAACCACAATTCAAAATCAACTATATAATACTATTTACAAAAACAATTAGAAATCATAAAAAATCGATGATAGCTTCACCTCCTCTCTCAGAGAGGAGCTGGATTAATATTATAACACCTCAACTCCCATGAATATAGGAACATGTCAGATAACCCTATTCACTTTAGGGCAGACATTCATTCATCCAAATAATCCGGACCAAGAGGAAACTTAATGGGACAGGGAAAATTCGCAGCAAGAAAATTAGTACGCTCGGCAAAGAAATTCCGCTGGAGCGACTCAGTCTATGCACGCCGTGCATTAAAACTGAAACTGAAGGCAGACCCCCTTGAGGGAGCACCAATAGGACGTGCAATCGTTTTGGAAAAAGTCGGTGTTGAGGCAAAACAGCCTAACTCGGCTATAAGAAAATGTGTTCGTGTCCAGTTAATCAAAAACGGACGTCAGGTCACAGCATTCGCTGTCGGAGACGGAGCAATCAACTTTATTGATGAACACGACGAAGTTACCATCTGTGGTATCGGCGGACGTGCAGGACGTTCAATGGGAGATATTCCAGGAGTTCGTTTCGTTGTCACAGCCGTCAACGGCGTTACATTAAATGAACTTGTCATCGGACGTAAAGAGAAGGCGAGAAGGTAAACAAAATGGCAGACGAAACTACAAGCAAAATTCTGCTGTTCAACAAATGGGACACCAGCGAAATCGTCATCAAAGACCAGGGACTTGTCCGCTACATTACAGTCGCATCCACAGAAGTACCAAACTCATGCGGAAGACTTACCCAGCAGCAGTTCACAAAATCTCAGATGGCAATTGTTGAGAGACTTATCAACCGCCTTATGCAGACAGAGCGCTGCACCGGTCACAAAATGACCTGCACAAAGATGGTTATGGATGCATTCGACGAAATCAACAAGAAGACAAAGCAGAACCCGCTTCAGGTCTTAGTTGACGCAATCGGAAACGCAGCACCACGCGAAGAAACCGTACGTTTAAAGTACGGAGGTATCAACGTACCGAAATCAGTCGATTCAGCACCGATTCGCAGAGTTAACACAGCACTTCGCTACATTGCTCTTGCAACCTGGAAAGGATCACACAAAACAAAAAAACCGGCACACATTGTCCTTGCAAATGAGTTAATCATGGCATCAAAGGGAGATGCAAAATGCTTCTCCGTCGGTAAAAAAGAAGAAGTCGAGCGTATCGCCAAGTCGGCACGCTGATTTTTCTCAACAATATTTTTTAGGTGTTAAATGTCACGCGGAAAAAAGATGGTAGAAAGAATTACGGAGTTAATGAACGATCCGGTTCACATCCGTAATATCGGTATTGTAGCGCACATTGACCACGGAAAGACCACCCTTTCGGATAACCTTTTAGCAGGCGCAGGAATGCTGAGTGAAGAACTCTCAGGAAAAGCATGCTGGATGGATTCTGATGAAGAGGAACAGGCAAGAGGTATCACAATTGATGCATCCAACGTTTCAATGGTTCACGACGTCGGCGGAGTATCTTATTTAATCAATATGATTGATACCCCCGGTCACGTTGACTTCGGAGGAGATGTCACCCGTGCAATGAGAGCAGTCGACGGCGCAGTCGTTGTCGTCGATGCGGTTGAAGGTCCGATGCCCCAGACAGAGACAGTTCTTCGTCAGGCATTAAAAGAGGGTGTTCACCCGGTTCTTTTCATCAACAAGGTCGACAGACTTATCAACGAGCTTAAAGTCAACCCGCAGGAAATGATGATCCGCCTCGGAAAAGTCATTGACAAGGTTAACAAGCTCATTAAAGGCATGAACGAAGACCTTTACAACAACGGCGGATGGAAACTCGATGCAATGAAAGGTAACGTTGCTTTCGGTTCAGCTCTTTACAACTGGGCAATTTCAATTCCTTACATGAAGAAGTCAGGAGTTACCCTTCAGACAATCATTGACAAGTGCAACGAAGGCGACGCAAAATATCTCGCAAAAGCCTCACCGCTTCACGATGTATTACTTGATATGGTCGTTCACTTCTTACCGAACCCGCTTCAGGCACAGGGTAAGAGATGCCACATTATCTGGCATGGTGATGTTGAGTCAAATGTCGGAAAATCAATGTATGCATGTGACCCGAACGGACCTGTTGCAATGATGGTTACAGATATCTCATTTGATAAACACGCAGGAGAGGTCGCAACCGGACGTTTATTCTCAGGAACACTTACACGCGGTCAGGAGTTATACGTTTCAGGAACCGCAGGCAAGCCGAACAGAATTCAGCAGGTCGGTATCTTCATGGGTCCGACAAGAGTCGATGTAGATAAGATTGTTGCAGGAAACATCGCAGCAGTCACTGGTCTTAACGATGCAATCGTCGGTTCAACTGTTACAACACTTAAGGAAATGACACCTTTCGAGTCACTCAAGCACTACTCAGAGCCTGTTATGACCGTTGCTGTTGAAGCAAAGAACACCAAAGATTTACCGAAACTTGTCGAGGTTCTTCGTCAGGTCGCAAAGGAAGACCCGACTGTCCGTGTCAACATTAACGAGGAGACCGGAGAACACTTAATTGCAGGTATGGGTGAACTTCACCTTGAGGTCGTTACCGGCCGTATCCGCAGAGACAAAGGTGTTGATATCGTAACCTCACCGCCAATTGTTGTCTACCGTGAGACCGTTGCAAAGGCACTTGAAGGAGATGTCGAGGGTAAATCACCGAACAGACACAACAGATTCTTTATGTCTGTTGAGCCGATGCCGCAGAATATCCTTGATGCAATTGCAAACAACGAGCTGTCCATGAACATGGATAACATCGCACGCCGTGACCTTTTAGCAGGTCTTGGTATGGATAAGGATGAGGCAAAGTCCGTTAAGGATATTTACGGAACCAACATGCTTATCGACTGCACAAAAGGTATCCAGTATCTTAACGAGACAATGGAGCTTATTATCGACGGTATCCACGAGGCACTCGACGGCGGACCGCTTGCAGATGAACAGGTTCAGAATGTCTTAATTAAACTCCACGATGTCAAGCTCCATGAGGATGCAATCCACAGAGGTCCAGGACAGGTTATTCCTGCAGTTCGCGGTGGAATTAAGGCAGCTCTTCTTATGGCAGGAGATACACTTCTTGAGCCTATGCAGAAGATTCAGATTACTGTTCCGCAGGATCAGATGGGAGCGGCAATTTCTCAGATTCAGGGAAGACGCGGTATGCTTTCCACAACCGATACTCAGGGCGACCAGATTGTTGTAAACGGTGAAGCACCGGTTGCAGAACTCTTCGGTTTCGCAGGAGATATCCGCTCGGCAACAGAAGGCCGTGCTATGTGGTCTACCGAGTTCGCAGGTTTCTCACCTGTTCCTCAGGGAATGCTTTCCGAGATTGTTATGTCAATCCGCAGAAGAAAGGGACTCAAAGACCAGATTCCGACACCGAAAGATTACCTCGAGTAATCTTTTAAAAAATATTTTTCGCGGGTTAAGCCCGCATTATTTCATGTTTTATTTCTATACTGAATTTTAAGTTCCTGAGTTTTTTCTGCAGGTTAAGCTCATGATTCATCTCCCATCCTCTGTGAGATTTTTTTTTGCTTTGTGCGATGAGAATTCGTGGCGGGGGAGATTTTTTTTCACGATTGGACAGACTCTAATAACCCATAAAAAACCGCAATATACTTACCCGCTCACCTACAAATAATCACCTAATGAAATATCTAATAACCGGCGGTGCGGGATTCATCGGCTCAACAATAGCAAAAGCCATTCTTGAAAGAAAAGACAGCGTAATAATACTAGATGATCTCTCTCAGGTCTCGGAAAAATTATTCCTATCAAGGCTTGGAGACTCTATTGAAAAACATCTCTCCTCTGTTCAAAAAAATCCGTCACTTGAATTCGTCGCCGGTTCAATAACAAACACAGAACTGCTTGACAAAATCTGCACCGAAAATAAAATAGACGGAATATTTCATCTCGCGGCCATTGCAAGCGTTCAGAAATCTGTCGATGACCCGATAAAATCCAACGAAGTAAACGCACTTGGAACACTCAACATATTAAACGCCGCAAAAAATCACGGCATAAGAAAAGTAGTCTTTTCGGCAAGTGCTGCAGCCTACGGAGACAATCCCGTCTTTCCGAAAAAAGAAACAATGCTTCCCGAGCCGCTCTCACCATATGCCGTGCAGAAGATTACATCGGAAATGTACTGCAAGGTCTTTGCCGAACTCTACGGTGTTCAGACTGTATCTCTCAGATACTTCAATGTCTTCGGACCCGGACAAGACCCTAACGGAGAATATGCAGCGGTCATAGCAAAGTTCTCGGAAAAAATCTCCCGCAGAGAACCCATAACAATCTTTGGTGACGGCAAACAGACCCGCGACTTCGTCTTTGTCAAAGACGTTGCCAATGCCAACCTTCTCGCAATGGACTCAGATGTCTGCGGTCTCTTCAACATAGGAACAGGGATACAAACCTCACTTAACGACCTCGCTTTAATGATTATGAAAGCCGCAGGAATTAATGTTGAAATAAAATATGAAAATGCAAGAGCAGGAGACATCAAAGATTCGGTGGCAGACATTTCCAAAGCGAAAGAGATACTGAGATATTCTCCTAAATATTCCATAGAGGACGGTATAAAAGAAACTCTCAAATACTTCGCTGAACTGAAGAAATAGTAATATACAAAGATAAAATCTATACCTTTTTCATTAATAGGCTTACACGTTTATACAAAGACCTTGAAATAACAAACAGCAAATACACAACAACAGTAATCGGAAACGAAAACTACAGAGTAAAAATAAATGCATACTTTACTGTATTTCACCAAACATTCCCAAAATCTTTTCCGCATTAAGCTCAATCCGCGCTACACGGTCCGCATAAATTCTTCCGCTGCGGCAGACTCCGCTGACCTCCGCATAAATACCTGCGTCTGTCTCCTCGCCGTAAACCAAAATCCATGCATTCTTTCCGTCATCAACCGAAAGCCCTTCCGGTCTTTCTATTATAAGACCGCGAACAGTAACCTCTTCCCCTTCGGTTTCGCGAACTCGCACGGCAGAACCTCTTCCCACAGATAACTCAACCTCACCGTATCTGTTCAGCTTTGCTTCCGCGTTGATAACCTCAACCTCATCCCCTGCCAGGAACAAAGCATCCGCATTCTCTCCCCACAGAGCCGCGTTGACTGTTTTATTCTCTCCACTGATTTTCAGATTCTTCACCTGCGACTCAGTCCCTCTGCGGGTTATAAATTTCCGTGTCTCGCTCACCGAAACAATTTTTCCAAAAACCACAGAGGTATGTCCTTCGCAGACTTCATCTACGCTTTGGGACAGCACCTCAATTTTTTTTGCAAGAGGAGTTATCACAGCGGAATCCAAAGCGACATACTCAACAGTGCCTTCCTCTTCCTTGCGGTTGACTCCGTCAATAGATACACAAGAACCTTCATCAACATCCGCGAAAGTCTCAGGCGACCATGTAACAAGTTTTGCGGCTCCTGACTCATCACCCACAATAAATTCCTGAAGAGATGAGGTTCCTCCGTCACGTCTGGTAATCTCGCGTGCGGGAAACGCTGCAAGAATCTTAACTTCAAGAGGGGACGCCATAATCTCTGATTTGGGCGGTGTCTTAGTCTCAACAATCTCAACACAGCTTTCGCGAAGAGCCGCACAGGTCGCTTCTTTTTTTCCGAATCTCGGCTTTGCTATTGCTTCAACAACCGAACCCAAAGGAAGTTCTGCTACAGCTCCCGCAAGAGAGTCCCAAAGAGTAAGTTTTACTGTTCCTGTTGGGTCGCCCAGAACAATATGCGAAACAATTCCCTTGTCCTCTTCATTTTCTCCGCGTGAAAATTCGCGCGGCTCTGAGACCTCCAGAACTTTTCCGAAAAAAGAAACTATTTGTGTCTGAGCCTGAGGTATGTCGCCGATTTTTATGTGACTTCTCCCAAGCTCATCCACAACAATCATCGCGGCTGTGGTTTCATCAATCACACCGCCGAGCGACTCAACTTTATCTTCCACGCGCTTGTCAAACTCCTCTTTTGACATCAGGTCTGAGACAAGCGCGTAGTGCATTATTTATTTCCTGTGCCAGGATGGGTAAACCACAGCCCGTGTTAAGTCTTCATAGGTCTCAGCACGGCGCATTAATTCGACTTTGTCACCGTTAACTAAGACTTCCGCACATCTCGGCCGGGAGTTGTACTGTGAGGACATGGAATATCCGTAAGCTCCAGCGTCTAAAACCGCGATAACATCGCCTGCGGCAACTTCGGGAAGTTCGCGGTCTTCGGCTAAGATATCTCCTGTTTCGCAAATAGGACCTGTTACTGTGTAAACACCCGCGTCTTTTGCGTCGGCTTTGTTTGCGACAATCACTTCGTGATATGAGTCATACATTGCCGGTCTGATGAGGATGTTGAATCCAGCATCAACGTTGACGAAGGTCTTGTGAACTTTTTTAACAGAGTTTACCTTGGTCAGAAGAATTGTGGATTCTCCAACCATCCATCTTCCGGGCTCAACCCAGAACGCAGGTGAAATTCCTGCTTTCCTGCAGCCTTCAACAAATACCGGCATTACAGCAGCAGCGTAGTCTTCCGGTGTAGGAGCATTGTCTGCATTTTTACCGCGGCGATATGGGATTCCCAAACCTCCGCCGAAATCGACAAATTCAAGTTTTACTCCGAGCTTGGTGATTTCTGCGGCAACGTTCATGATTACCCCGCAGGCAATTGCGAAAGGTTCAACTTCTAAAATCTGTGAACCGATATGGCAGTGCATTCCGACAGGAATAACGTATTCCATTGCAAGAGCTTCGCGATAGGAATCGATAATCATCTCTGCAGGGATTCCGAACTTGCTGTTTTTGATTCCCGTCGCAATTTTAGGGTGTGTCGGGACATTGATTTCAGGGTTTACTCTGAATCCGATTTTTACGGTCTTTTTCATCTCCTTTGTGATTTCATCAATCTGCCGGAGTTCATCAACCGAGTCAACCGAGATTTTTATTCCGGCTTCAATTGCGGAACGTAAATCTTCTGGGGTCTTGGAACTTCCATTGAAAAGAAGTTTCTCAGGAGGCATTCCGCCGTCAAGAGCGGCTTTCATTTCGCCGAGTGAAAAAACATCGGCACCCGCGCCCTCTCTTGCGAGGGTTTGAATGAGGACAGGGTTTTCATTGGCTTTTGCAGCGTAAAGAACCTGAACTTTGTCCGTGTATTTTTTCAGAACCGCTTCATATCTTTTGAAATTTTCTACAATGTGGTTTTCGTTTGTGACGTAAAGCGGTGTCCCAAATTTTTCCGCAAGACCGACGCAGTCAGCACTCCCGCAGAAAAGATGTCCGTTTTTAATTGAAAGCGAATCTGGAAGATTCATTTCAGCCTCTGATGCCGCACTTGTTCATGCGTTCAATTGCTTCGCGGATTCTTTCAACTGGTCTGGTTATTGCAAATCTGACGTAGCCTTCACCGTTCACGCCGAAACCTGTTCCGGGTGTGACTACAATTCCCGCTTCGTTAATCATTTTTGCGACAAACTCAAGTGAGTCGGGCACTTTCATCCAGACATAGAAGGTTGCTTTCGGAACGAAAACATTGAATCCGAGCGACCTCAGACCGTTTACAAGTGCGTCGCGTCTTTCCTGATAAATTCCGCATGCCTGTTTTACGCAGTCCTGAGGTCCTGTCAGGGCTGTTATTGCGGCTTTCTGAATTGCGTTGAAGACGCCTGAATCTATGTTTGTTTTAACGCGTCCGAAGGCTTCAATGAGTCCTTCGTTTCCGCATGCCATGCCGATTCTCCAGCCGGTCATATTGTATGTTTTGGAAAGCGAGTGGGTTTCTATTCCGATATCCATTGCGCCGCTTGCTTCCAAAAATGAATGGGCTTTGTATCCGTCATAGGAGATTTCAGAGTATGCGTTATCATGGACAACGACAATTTCGTTGTTTTTGGCAAACTCAACGGTTTCATCGAAGAATTTCATCGAAGCAACCGCGCCTGTTGGATTGTTTGGGTATCCGATGAACATCAGTTTTGCGCCGCTGACGACTTCTTTGGGTATTGCGTCATAGTCCGGAAGGAAATTATTTTCTTCGAGAAGCGGCATTGGGTAACATTTTCCTTCGGCAAATAATGTTGATGTCTTGTAGACCGGATATCCCGGGTCAGAGGCAAGAACATAGTCTCCGGGGTTTACAAAAGCTTCGGGAATATTTGCTATGCCTTCCTTTGAGCCGATAAGTGCGAGGACTTCTTTGCGCGGGTTGAGTTTTACGCCGAAGCGTTTCAGATACCATGAGGCTACCGCTTCGCGGTATTCAAGCATTCCAAGATAATCGGGATAGTGATGGTTTGCCGCGTCGCGAGCCGCGTCACATAGAGAATCAACGATATGTTTGGGTGTGGGTAAGTCAGGGTCACCAACTCCAAGGTCTATTAAGTCAACACCTTCGGCACGCTTTTGTGCCTTCATCGCATCTATCTGGGCAAAGAGATAGGGAGGTAAGTTGTCCAGCCGTTTTGCGTACATTTCATTAATTATTTGGCGGTGATAGAGTTTAATTAGTGCTGTAGGTCTGTTTCATTTTTGACATTAATTGGCGAAGAACGAAATTCCCAAAAATAACACTAAAAACGCGAAAAAGAAAATGTTCGGTTGATTTATGTTTAAAAATTCAATACATGAAATTCACGAAAGAATATTTAACGAGAACAATTTAGTGGTTTTCGTGAATTTCGTTGTCCGCCTATTGAAGCCAAGAAAAATTAACGCGGGAAGAAGCTCAGAATATCCCACGCGAGTGATTCTGCTTTTTTCTCATTGGTCATCATTGTATCCAGCCTGTTTGCTTTTGGGACTTCTATTGTGTCGCTTGTATCCTGAATAAACATATCAACGACATCCTTGTAAACCTGCCATGTTCCGTATGAAGTGGATTCATAACCCCATGCTTTCATCAGCGCCGCAGCTGGTCCGCTTACCGGTCTGTTTCCTATGAAAGGACTTACCGCAACACAGAATTTATTTTTCAGAGCTTCACGCACCCCATCACATTCAAGTATAGGACCAATGCTTGTCACAGGATTTGAAGGTCCTATAATTACTCCGTCGCTTTCTTCAATAGCGGATATTACCTCAGGAGTTGCCGTCAGAGGACTGTCGTCAGATGTTTTTCTGACAATTCCCTTGATTGGAACATTCCCTCTTTTTCCGACCCAGTATTCCTGATAATGCATCAGACTGCCGTCCTCGCATACTACATACGTCGTCACCCCTTGATTTGACATAGGAAGAATTTTTGCAAAAATACCGTAGCCGTCGGTTATTTTTTTGGTGGCTTCAGTAAGTGTCAGCCCTGAATTCAGATAAGCTGTTCTGGCTATGTTTGTTGCTCTGTCCTTGTCTCCTAGCGGAAGAATTTCTTTGTATCCGAGTTTTTCCATTGCGTGATAAGTCTCAAACGAATCTCCGCGGACACCCCACCATGTATCCGTGTTGAGATATCCCGAGAAAAGATAAGTGACCGTGTCTATGTCCGGGGATACGTAGTGTCCTGAGATATGGATGTCTTCTGCTGTGTTTACTATAACGGATATTTCGTTGTCGCGTAAAATCTGGCGGAGACCGCGGATTAATTTGGGAGTGCCTGTTCCGCCTGACAAAACTGTAATCATTATAGTGTTTTTCGCTCTCTGCTGTAATCAAAATTATTGTTTGAAGCAGTGAAAAACATCTGATGTAATAGGCGGACAACAAAAATATGAAATCTCATATAATGCAGGAAATAATAATTTTCTTGCTTTTCGTATATTTCGTTGTTAAAAAAATTACTGATTGAGCCTTACCATTTCCTTAAGTTCGGAAATAAAAGCCTCAGAACCGTCTACTGCTGGGGGTATAATTGCGCCCTGAAGACCTGTGAAATAAATATATGTATAACCGAATTCATCGGTTACAATATCAGTAATTGCCGAATACGGTGAAGATGACGGATACTGTCCCATCTTAAACGAAACTCCCTTATCATCCATCTCAAGCGTGCAGTCGGCAATCCACGGCTCTTTCACTTTCTTACCGCCGCGCAGAGCTCTTTTCAGACTCTTTGTAACAGTGTTCCAGTAAAATTTCGGATAATAAAACCATGCTGCCGCGGCAAGAGCAATTCCTGCAATTACACCAATCCAGAGATACGTAAATTCAGCTATGGTCATACTCAGAAGAAGCGGTATCGCAAACATGATTACCGTCATATAAATCCGAAGCCTTGAAAAAGTCTTCTTCATACTCGGCGAACGCTCAAAATGAGATTTGTTGAAGGTGATGTAGTCATCTTCGGTCAGTTTAAATTTCAGTGCCATGATTATTTTATATTCGTTATTTTTCTTTTGCAGCAACCGCACTCGCTTGGAATCTCAAGAGGATATGCTCCGCAGGAGCATGCCATACACAAATCCTCTTTGGGAATTCCTACAGACTTGACGAGGTCTTCGGTTGAAACATATTCAAGCGTTGTCGCATGAATCTCATCACGAATCTGCTCAACGTCACGACCATTTGCGATAAGTTCCTCACGTGTTGGGAGATCTACTCCAAAATAGCATGGAGAAACAATAGGTGTTGAACCGATTCTCAGATGAACCTCAGCCGCTCCGAAATCCTTTACCATATCCACAATTCTGAGGGAAGTTGTTCCTCTGACAATACTGTCATCGACAAGCACAACGGATTTTCCGCTGATGTGTCTTCTGACAGGATTCAGTTTCATTTTCACAGCATTCTCACGAAGAGACTGTGCCGGCATAATAAAAGTTCTGCCGACATATCTGTTCTTCAAAAGGCCTTCAGTGTATGGAATTCCAGAAGCCGAAGCGTATCCTGTTGCAAATGCCGTTCCTGAGTCCGGAACCGGCGAGACCAAATCAGCCTTCGGCGGATTTTTAGCAAGGCACGCGCCTATCTTTCTTCTTGCATCGTAAACAAGAACGCCGTCAATTACTGAATCAGGACGGGCTGTGTAAACATACTCAAACACGCAGTAGGCTTTGTGCTCAGACTCCTGAACCTGTCTGTGCGACACACCGGTGTCTGAAATTATCAGAAGTTCACCTGGTTTTACATCGCCTTTGAATTTTCCCGAGAGAATGTCAAGGGCTACACTTTCGGAAGCCACAACGTAGCCCGTGTCGGTTGTTCCAAAGCAAAGCGGCTTTGTTCCAAGCGGGTCACGGAAAGCATAAAGTGCGCTGTCCAAAACGGCAACACCTGCATAAGCTCCGTTAAGTTTTTGAATAGTGTTCACGAACGCGGTTTCCGCGTCCGCTCCGGCTATGAGTTCATGCGCCAGAATAGCCGCAATCAGTTCCGCATTTGTTGTTGTTGAGAAGATGTGTCCCTTACCCTCGTATTCGCAACGAAGAGACTCGCGGTTAATCAGTGCTGCCGAAACTGTAATCGAAAGGGTGTGTCCCTGAAAAGAAAAGTTCAGCGGCTGAATGTTTTCGGGTCTGCCGCGGTGCGCTTTTTGTGTGTAGAGTACCTGACCGACACCGACATTTCCCAATAATCGCGATAGTTCATCTTCATTGAAGACCTCTGATAATTGACCGGAACCTTTGTGAATGTGAAAGTCCCGCCCGTCAAAAGTAGATATGCCGGCTGCTTCCTGTCCTCTGTGCTGGAGGGCGTGCAGGGCATAATAAAGGGGGTAGGCGACACCGCGTAAATCAACGATGCCTGCAATACCGCTCATATTACAACCTTAGTTATCTGCTGCTTTTTTCAACCAGTTATACTTGCGAATCTTTGATGTCTTGCCGAATCCGCATGCAGAGCATACGCCCTTGCGTGCATGGAATGACTGTTTTCCACAGCGGCGGCAGATGATGTGGGTGTGCTTGTTGCGCAGACCCATTGATGGTGTGCCTTTTGTCATTTTGTAATTTCACCTCTTTTATTCTACAGATGGAGATATGTAGATTACATTGTCGCCGCGCACAATTAATGTGCCGAGTTCGACAGTGCCGTTTTCTCCTTCTTCCTCAGCTTTATCAAGAACGAGATTCATGTGGACGTCGTAGCCCTGAAGTATGCCGCGAATCTCTCTGCCGCCTTTCAGCGAAATAATTACCGGCTGGCGGTTAAGAACCTGATCTAAAATTTCCAGTGGTCGCTTTGTCATAAGGATTGCCTCTTGTTTTGCTCATCTTGAGGAAGAGTCCCGTATGTGTTTTGCATAACGGGACGCCTAGCGAATTATGATATTCGTTGACGAGTGCTTTATGTATTTGATATCCGAAGTGATAAAGGTAGCGGCTCTGTGCATGGCTCACGAGATAAATCTTGCAAGTCTGTAGTAACTGCCGTTCCATTCAAGGTAACTTCCTGAGTATTTTGCCCAGAGTGCGTCTGCGGTATCTTTACTGATTGCTGACCTGCTTGGAAATATATAATCACTGAGGGACACTTTTATTCTTATTGATGTCGGCATATTTTTCATCATAGGGAATTCTTCAAAGTCTGCGTCCGTGAGATGGATTATTTGTGCGTTTTCAGGGATTTTATTCATCTTATATATTTCGATTCCTTCAACGTAGTCACCCGATAAACCGAGTAGAAGAAAAAATATTATTCCGGCAACGAAGACGATAATGACTATTGTTATTATCAGTAAAGGCACTTTTGATTTTTTTGGAGACGTCTCCGCCATAGATATTACTATAGGTCTTACAGTATATTAATATTCTGAGCATTTTTCATAATGATTGCCAATCGTTATAAATAGCTGTCTCAAAAAAGATTATATGTGAGATTTGTGCACACGGTAACCGAGATAGAATCTGCACTGTTCTTTATTACATCTTGGGTTGTTATTGGAATATTTACAGACAATTCTGTCCGGCAGATTCATATCTATCCAGAGATAATCGGAAGTGAACCTTACAGCCGCGAGAATTGAAACAATGGCATTTCTGTTGCAGCAGTCGCGACTGCCTGAGTATTTTTCGCTTTCAACAGCAGCTACGGATATTTCTCCATGATATTTAATCATAGCCTCAATTTTCTGCTGGTCGGTCTCATTAAGACAGTCGGGTAAAGTCATACCTGTTGCAATGGGAATACCGCAGATTCCGCCCATCTTGCACAAAGAAGTCGGACATTTCATTGCCCTAAAAATAACATTCTCAAGTGTCTTATCAAAATCTTCAAACTTGCCGCCGAGATTTCTGTTAACCGTATACAATGCAAGAGCCGCAATCACATAGTAACGGCAGCCGACAATATTTTTAAAAACGGGCGAGTCCATTAACAGAAAAGCAACTTCAATCGGGTCTGTTGATTTTGATTTCAGACAGATTGATTTGATTTCATCTTTACAGACTTTAATTTTACACTGATTACAGACGTAATGACCTTTTTCACACATGTAATTTGTGTTTATATCTTTACCGCATACAGCGCACTTTGCTTCATAAACCTCAATACCCTGAGTTACTTTTCCGCCGCATACAACACAAGGAGCATATTCATTCATAATTTTATCATTAATCCCACATAGTTTTTGTCGGAAAACAAGATAAATGTTTTTTTAGTTCAGCGGATGTGTTTAATTTTGCAATAATAAAATGTTGCAGTGTAATTTATTACAATTACGTCAGACCGGTATAAATTAAAATTATTTAACCGATTCAAAATCTATATCAAAATTAATACTCAATATATAAGACACAAATGATGAATAAAATTACAGTATCTGCGGCAGTCGAAATTGCCGAAAGCATAAAGCCCGTAAAACTTGAGCACACGGTAAATATTGAAAATGCCGCGGGTCACATTCTCGCGAAGTCGGTTTATGCAAAATACTCTGTCCCAATAGCTCCCCTATCTGCAATGGACGGTTTCTCGGTAATAACTTCACAGACCACTTCCGCTTCTGCTGAAAATAAAATCACCCTGACAGATTTTAAAAGAGTTAACACAGGAAACGCAATAGATGTAAAATATGACGCAGTAATAAAAGTTGAAGATGTAGAATTCACAGGAGAAAAACCCGAAACAATAACAATATCAGAACCGGCTGAAAAAGGCTCAAACATAAGGATAACCGGCGAGGACATTTCTGAAGGCAGACTTATCCTTGCAGAAGGAACAAAAATCAGACCGTTTGATATCGGAGCAATTGCAGCATACGGAGTTACCGAAGTCTTTGTAAAATCTCTTAAGATAGGAGTGATTCCAACCGGAACAGAGCTGATTACAGCAGGTCAGACACCAAAAGCCGGCGATGTTGTAGAAAGCAACACAATAATGATTGCCGCATATCTGAAAGAGTTCGGTGCTGACATCAGGCGCTACGCACCTGTCGACGACGAGAAAAATGCAATTGCCGCGTCTCTTAAAAAAGCTCTTGCCGAAAACGATATTGTTCTGATTTCTGCCGGCTCTTCTATGGGCTCTAAGGATTTCACTTCGTCCGTTATTGAAGAACTCGGCGAACTCAAATTCCACGGAGTTTTTATGAAACCGGCAAAGCCTTCTATGCTTGGAGTAATCAACGGAAAACCGGTTTTCGGTCTTCCGGGTTTTCCGCTCTCGGCTCAGACAACAATCCGCGAAATTGTCACTCCTCTTCTAAACAAATGGGGCTGGTTCAGATATACCGAATCAGTGGATGTTCCTGCTGTTTCCGGAGGAAACTTCAAATCAGATTCCGAACTTGATGAGTTCAGTTTTGCCGCGGTCGGCAACGTCAACGAAAAATATGTTGCTCTTCCTCAGTTGAGAGCCTCAAGCGTTCAGATGAACGGAATCCGCGCCAACGCAATTGTCAGAATTTCAAGAGGCATCAAAAAAATAAATGCGGGTGATGAAATCACCGCTGTAATTAATGTGCCTTTGGCAGACCTTGAAAAAACTATTCTTATCGCCGGAAGAAACTCCGCGGCTGTTGAAAAATTAGTCGAGAAAGCCGCCCTTGCTGGTTTTTCGATTCGTTGCGGTGCTTTCGATGAGACCGCAGCCGCAGAACTTCTTGAAAAGAAATACTGTCACGCGGTCTGCACGAGTAAAGATTTTATTCTGCCCGACGGAATAAAATCTGTTAAGATTCCCGAAGACGAAATCCTTGTCTTCAGAGAAGATATGGAGATTGAACCCAGACTTTCTGCTCTCCTTACTTTTGCGGGAAGTGAATAAATGCCCTCTGAGCATCATCTTAAAATTGACGTCAAAGCAGCAGTTATCACCGTCTCAACGACCAGAACAGAAAAAACCGACTTGAGCGGCAAAATTATTGCCGAGGCATTTGAAAAAGCAGGACACGAAGTTGTTTTCTCAAAACTCGTGAAAGATGATGAGACCGCCATCAAAAATACGGTTTTGGAAGCGCTTGCGGTTTCAAACGCTGTTGTCGTCAACGGCGGAACAGGCTTAACCCATGATGACTGCACAATCGAAGCTGTCGCTCCTCTGTTTGAAAAAACAATGGACGGCTTCGGCGAACTTTTCAGAATCAAAAGTTACGAACAGGTAAAAACATCAGTGATTTTATCAAGAGCAACTGCGGGAATCATAAAAGGTTCTGCGGTTTTCTGTATTCCCGGTTCACCGAACGCAGTAAAACTTGCATCAGAAGAGATTATTATCCCGGAAATCTGTCATATCCTGACTCACGCTGGACAATAATTATATTAAATTATTTTATTTAAATTCCAGATGCTCTGATTCTTGCCGATTCAAAAAGGCTTGTATCGAATAAATCAACAGGTCCTGTAAGTTTTCCGTTGTGAACTGAAAAACCGAGAGCCGCAACAGGCACAACTTTTGTTCTGACAAAAACCGTCTCGCATAAACTCACAGGGCAAATTCCGTTCTCGTTGAGATTTTTATCCGCAAACTTTTCGCAGAGTTCTGCAACCGTTGGATACTCTCCATCTGCTCTGCACAAAAATGCAGAAACTCCGCAGGCACTCGATTCAGAGTTCTCAAAAATCCGTTCCCAGAATTTTTCATCCTCTGAAGCGGACAAAAATAACACAATCTGCTCACCGCAGAGTTCTGAAAACTCCAAAGTGAAGGAACTCTCCGCGGATGGATTTCTAAAGAGACCTTTCTCTTCCGCGATTTTTTCTGCTTTCTCAAAAGCCGCTCTGACTATTTTTGCCGAATCTTTGTTTTCAACAACCAGAGCAACAAGCCTGTCTGCAACGTGAGTAACAAACGAGTCCGAAATAATCTCACCGTCTGCTCTAAGGGCTTTTGAAACAGTCTGGAGAATGTCAGGATAAATTCTGGCTCTGCCTGCAATTCCTCCGACAGATTTTGTGTAAACAGAAATTCTTGTATGCATATCAGTTGATTTTTTCGATTTTGTCAATCATACCTTTGCTGCCGACATAAACAACCGTTCTCTGATGAACTTTTTCGGGAACAATCTCAAGTGTGTTTGAAACTCCGTTGGAAACAGCTCCGCCAGCCTGATTTGCGAGAAATCCTATAGGGTTTACCTCAAAGACAAGTCTGAGTTTTCCCTTGGGAGATTTTTCGCTCGGCGGATAAGCGTATACTCCTCCATAGTTTAAAATCTGGTGGAAGTCTGCGACGAATGAGCCTGAATATCTGTTCTTCGCGCCCTCACCTTCAATCTGCGCAATGAATTTTTTGTGTTTTTCAAGCCACTCGGTCTTCAGTCCGCCGCTGCCGTAAAGATTTCCTTCAGGCATTTTTACGTTTTCTTTAAGCATCTGGTAGACGCCGTTTGAATCGTGAGCAAAAATACAGACACCTTTTCCAAGCGAGATAGTGAGGGTTGTCATAGGACCGTAAAGCATGTAGAATGCGGCTTTCAGATTTTTGCCTGCCTGCATTACTCCGCCTTCGTAAATTCCGACAATTGTTCCGACGCAGAGGTTGACTTTGATGAGCGAAGAGCCGTCAAGTGGATCCATTACTACAGAATATTTCGCCGATTTGTTGAGGACTGTTATTTCATCGCGCTCTTCGGATGCGACTTCCCTGACGAGACCGCTTTTTGCAAGTGCGTCTGTTATATGAATGTCAGACCATGTATCCATTTCAGCCTGAACTTCGCCGGATGAGTTCTTTGAGTCTGAGTAATTTTGATTCTGAATAAACGCGGCGCGAATAGGTTCTGCCTGATTCGCTATAAGTTTGATTATTTCCGCGAGTTCTTTTTCTGTATTAAGTGAATTTAAGTAATCGGAAAGATTGGTCATCAGAATAATATTTGTTCTGAGATATTATAATTGAGTTGATTAAAACAGTGCGAGAGAAGGGATTCGAACCCCAGAACTTCTACAAGACCAGCCCCTGAAGCTGGCGCCGTTGACCTGGCTTGGCTACTCTCGCATTTGTGCTGTAACATATTTGATGTTATCACTGATAAACATAATTATCTCAGTCGAATGAAATTTATGTTTTGACTGCCTTCAAAATTATTTGGCGAGACACCGATACGCAAGACCTAATGGCTTGCGTATCAATGCCTCGCGGAATAAAGCAAAAGAATGGCGAATTGAATAAAAAGATTATCTCGCTATCCCTTTAATATGCTCATCCGATTTATCGACAAGTTCCTTCTCGCCTGCTAAATCCGCAACGCTTCTTATTGCCTCCATCAGATGAACCGACTCCTCGAGAAAACTCAAAATATCTGCCGGGAACAAATCAATTCCATACTCGTCCAGAAGATGTCTGTGAATATCTTTATGATTAAGCCCCATCTCGCGAAGCTCAAGAATACAGATAACGAACTTTCTTTCCGGACATCCGCAAAGAGGGGAATCCTTGCATTTGCAGTCAAGAAAGTCCTTATAAAAATTAAGAACCTGTTCCCTCGTTGAAGGGTCAAGGCTGTCAATATTCATCGACCCGCCGATTGCCTCTAAATTCGCGGGGTGAAACGCACCGTCTGGCAGTTTATAGCCTGCGGCTCTTTGCAGTTTCTTTATGTTTCTGAAACGCGCCCGCGATGCAATCAAGATTAATCTTCTCCGGCGCTCTCGTCGAAGTTCTTTAAGGATTTAACAGCGTCCGCAATTCTTTCGACCTCGACAAGCCACTCATCGAATATTGTGGGCTCGTCCGTGTCCCTGACATATTTACCGCAGCAGGAAGCTCCGTTTATTACAGCAGAACCGATAGATGAAGCGATATCGAAGGCTTTGTCCGGATCTTTTTCCTCTGCCTTGCGTCCGTCTTTTACAAGCGTCTTGATTTCTTCGGGCGCAGGGTAAATGTTTTCGAGATACTTCTGACCTGCCGCAAACAAAACCGCCATTGACATCTGCATTGAGCCGACAATTTCCGCTAAGTCGTCGTCGGTTACTTCTGCCATTACAATTTCTTCAACGCCTCTGAGTTTGGTTCTTGCCTCTTCAAGCGAGATTCTTGTGTTCTGATAGAGTTTTATGATTTTGATTACAGCAAGGGTTATGTCGTCTGAAAGTCCGTCAAGCAGTCTGAAACCTTCAGGCATTTCTTCCGAGTTGTCATCGCCTTCGAAGTCGGCTTCCTTTAAGGATTTGAGCCAGTTGTCCCAGCGCTCCTGATTGTAAAATATATAGAAGAGCTTCGGGGCTTCCTCAGGTTCTTCTTTCTTTGTGCTTTTTTTGCCAGCCATTTTATATGTAAGAATGTGGTGCGGTATATTAAAAAGAATTTGTTATTTGGTCTCGGTATTATGGGGCTGTTCAATTACGATGTGAATACTTTGGACATAGTTTTCAATTAGTTTTTTGTGTCGGATACATCACGAAGGTCAAAATTTACTATTTTAACACCCTCACCATTTTAGTTACAGAAATTTGCATAAACATCAAAACCAATTTACGCAGACCTATCGTATCATAGGGTTTTATCAAAATACAAAACAATAACCTATTGAATATGGTACGAGTAAAAGCATCACACATACTTGTAAAAACAGAATCCGAAGCAAAACAGATTCTTCAGAAAATATCTGCGGGAGACGATTTTTCCAAACTCGCAAAAATGTTCTCACAGTGTCCGTCGGGAAATAAAGGCGGTGACCTCGGTTATTTCAGCAAAGGTCAGATGGTAAAACCGTTCGAAGACGCATGCTTCAAAGCCAAAGTCGGAGACGTTGTAGGTCCTGTCAAAACTCAGTTTGGATGGCACATTATTAAAGTAACGGATATAAAAAACTAAAAAATGAATGAGCCCGCTTTCAGAAAACTCCTCAGAGACATAAAATCGAGCGACATAGCCAAAGTCGAAGACTCTGCAAACGCAGTCTGTGCACTGAAGGATAAGGACTCACTTAATCTGATTTTGAAAACACTTGAAGAGGATGATAATCCTCTGGTAAAAAGAGTGATGCTCTGGGCTTTGAGAAATTATTCAACGGGGCTTGACTATTTTAAATTCTTAAGATATCTCGCGGATGAGGATATGGGTGTTCGCGAGGCGGCTCTTGTTCTTTTTATGGACGGCGGAAAATCCGCGATTGATGTTTTGGTCAATGCAGTGGATTCCGATGATTTGAATATCAGATATTCGAGTGTTCAGGCTCTTGGACAGTTCAGATCTCCCGAGGCTTTGCCTGCGTTAATTTCTGCGGCGTCTTCGGATAATGATGAGATTCGCGAGATTGCGGTGATGTCTGTGGGAGTTTACGCGGATGCTTTGGTTACGCCTGTTTTGATTAACGCCCTGAGCGACTCAGGCGACATTGCGCTTGCGGCTTTGTCGGGTTTGAAAGGTCGGATTCTTAAGACTGAGGAGCTTAAGGCTGTTGAAAAACTTCTTTCAAATGACCGCGATGATATACGCGCTGCATGTGTTTATGTTCTTGATGCAGCGTGTCCGGATAAAGCAGGTAAGGATGAGAGTTCGTATGTCAGAAGGGCGTTTGCTTCTGTTACGGCTTCGAAAAATATTCTGGCGAAGTTATGCAGTGATGCGGATTCGTCGGTGAGGACGTCGGCTGCGGATTCGATAGGCAGACAGAAGTTTTCATTGGATGATGTGCTTATTCCTATGCTGAAAGATGAGATTCCGGGAGTTCGCAGAGCCGCTGCTTCGGCTCTCGGTAATTCTTCGGGTGAGAATACGATTAATGCGCTTATTGAGTGTCTGAGCGATGTAAAGCCGGGTATCAGAGCTGCGGCTGCGGCGTCTCTTGGGAAAATTGGCGGGGAGAGGGCTGTTTCTGCTCTGAAGGCGGCTATGAAGACTAAGAATCCTATTCTTGCGGGTATTATTAAAAATGCTCTCGCGCAGGCTGAGGGTAAAAAAGAATAATAAAATATGTGTGTCGTGTTTTTTAGCGAAGACGCAGGGTGTATTTTTTGTGTAATATAATCTAAAGGATACTTCTCTTATCCAGTATTTCACTAATTATTTATTGTCTAAGTTTTTGCTCTTCTTGCATTTTCTGAAGAAAAAGAAACCGCAAATATCTCGACAATCGCATTTTTCAAGTGAGGTAGTGAATTGGCTGATGCGAAAACAGATGGCGTGACTGAATGCCTGAAAAACGATTGACTATATGATTGTGTAAGTCGATGGAGCGAAGCACCAAACATTTTCAAAAAAACCACTTTACGACTTTACGTGAAACACGTAAAGTCCAAAATAAAAAACAAAAAATAAAGTCAGAATCAAATTCTGACGAATTATTTCAGCCCGTTCATTTTATGTGAGTGCGTAAAACGCAGTTTTCTCACGTAAAATTACGCCGTCTTAATTTCCGCAACCTTCTCAAGACCCAAATCCTTAATCGAAATCTTCTGCATCTCGCCCTTCTGGATTTTACCCGTAACGGTCATTGGGAAAGTCTCAACGAATTTATAATATTTAGGAATCTTATGACGGGCAATTCGACCGTCGCAGAAAGCACGAATCTCGGCTTCGTTAAGAGTCTTGCCTTCCTCAACCTTAACCCACGCGCACAGCTCCTCACCGTATTTCGCATCGGGAACGCCCACAACATACACATCGGAAATCTTTGGATGCTGATGGAGATACTCCTCAATCTCACGCGGATAAAGATTCTCTCCGCCGCGAATCACCATCTCTTTCAGTCTTCCGACCATCCGGACATAACCTTCTGCATCCATAGTTCCCAAATCTCCCGTATGCACCCAGTTATTGGAATCAATAACCTGCTTCGTTGCGTTCGGGTTATTATAGTAACACTTCATCTTCATATAGCCGCGTGCGCAGATTTCCCCGGTCTCACCGTAGGGAACAATTCTGCCTGTCTTCGGGTCGATGATTTTTATCTCTGTGTGCGGGAAAGCACGACCTACTGTTGAAACACGAAGCTCAAGAGAATCCGAAGTCGTCGACATTGTAACACCCGGAGCAGTTTCAGTCTGACCGTAGACAATCACAATATCTTTCATATTCATCTTCTCGGAAACCTCGCGCATCTTCTCAATCGGACAAGGCGAACCTGCCATAATACCCGTTCGAAGCGAAGAGAAATCATATTTACTGAAATTCGGATGCTCAAGTTCCGCGATAAACATAGTGGGAACACCGTGAACCGCAGTACACTTCTCCTCTTCAATTGCGCGCATCACAGCTTCCGGTTCAAATGCCGCGCATGGAATAACCATAGTAGTTCCGTGAGTTACGCACGCCATATTTGAAAGAACCATTCCAAAGCAGTGATAGAAAGGAACAGGAATACACAGTTTGTCTTTTTCCGTGAAACCCATACCGTCTCCGATAATCATCCCGTTGTTCATAACCGAATGATGAGACAGTACAACTCCTTTGGGATAACCTGTTGTTCCCGAAGTGTACTGAATGTTGAGCGCGTCGTCGAACTCAACAGAATCTTCACGCTGTTCAAGCTCATCGTCAGAAACCATCTTGCCCATATCCAGAAGTTCGCTCCAACGATACATTCCGTTGTAGATGATTTCTCCCATGAAGACTACGTTGCGCAGATACGGGAATTTTTCCGAGCGGATTTTTCCCGGTCTGCACTCAAACGCTTCGGGACATGCTTCGTAAAACATTCCGACGTAGTCGGATGTTTTGAACTTGCCCTGAAGGATGAGTGTATCAACTTCCGACTGCTTTAGTGAATACTCAAGCTCAAACGTTCTGTAGGCTGGGTTGATGTTTACCATCACAGCGCCTATCTTGGCGGTTGCAAACTGTACGAGTATCCATTCAGCATAATTCATTGCCCAGATAGCGACGCGTGTTCCGCGTTCGACGCCAAGCATCATGAGACCTTTGGCGACCGCATCTGTTTCGGCAACAAATTCCTTCCACGTGTAGCGGAGTATTTCTGACCCCTTGGCAGTTTTGGCGACCTCTCTGTATGAGTTAGGTTCGTCGGAAACAAGTCCTTCGTGCGTGTAAAACGCCGCGGACATCATGTTTTTGCCGTAAGGGTTCTGCTGAAAGGCTACTAGAGCATCATTGGACGGGTATTTAGCCGCAATGCTGTTCAGTATTTGTCCTACGGTACGTCCCAAGAGAGCCTTGGAAGAAGTACCACATGAGTAGCTTTCAGACATAGTCCTATTATATTAGATGTATGAGTTTAAAAAACAGAGGGCGGAGGATAGTTGTGGGGGAGGAGCTTGTCCAATCGTTATGTGAAACCGTTGG
>JAUNXW010000130.1 GCA_030539595.1 Methanocorpusculum sp.
AACTCATATCCTGAAATACAGCAGCAGCCTATCTTTTTCCTCTCAATTACCCTGTCAGGCACATCCAGAATCTGCCTGAGTTCTTCATCTGTCGGATACCTCGAAGAAAACATCATAAAATTATTCACAAAAGTCATAGGAAGAATCTTTAATCCTTCCTTTTCAACAATCCTTCTTGCAGAATCATTTCGGTTGTATGACATTCTTTCAACCAAACAGCCGAACTCCTTCAGCTTCTTCAAAGTCTTGGTAACTCTCAAAAAATCTGGTGAGTTTTTATCGGCAAACTCATCCTCAAAAATTTTTACATCAGTCATTAATTTCCGGCAGCTCTCTTTGCCAAATCAAACGCATGTTTCTCCCCAGTATCCATAATCTCTTCCGCGCCCGGAATAAATCCGTCACTCATCAGAACAACACCGTCGCATATTGTAGTTGTAACCGCAAGACCTGATGCAGCGTAAACCGAATTTGAATCAGAATTAAACAGAGGAACATTCATCGGATTTCTGCCGACCAAAATTAAATCAGCTGCATAACCTGCTTCCAAAACACCGCCTTTAATTCCAAGAGCCTCATAACCGTTTGCTGTTGCAGCATTAAGAACATCGGAAGCAGGCATAACAGTTGGGTCGTTCCAGAAGAATTTCTGTAAAATTGCCGCTGTCTTCATCTCCGAAAACATATCAAGGTCATTGTTTGAAGAAGCTCCGTCAGTTCCAATAGTTACGTTCACGCCGGCCTTTTTCAGTTCTGAATAAGGCATTGCCCTGTTTCCCGCAAGCTTCATATTGCTTATCGGGTTGTGAACAGCCGTTACTCCGCGTTTTGCATAAAGAGCAATGTCGTCAGAATCAAGCCAGCACGAGTGAGCCGCAATACAGCGCGGTGAAAGAACTCCGCAGAAGTCAAGCCACTTCGGCGGTCTCATACCGTGAGCCTCAACACAATCTTTAACTTCCTGCTCGGTTTCGGAAACGTGAATATGCAGAGGAATATTTTCTTTATCCGAAAACTCAGCGCACCAGCGAAGACCTTCTTCCGAAACTGTGTAAGGTGCATGCGGTGAAACCGCCGGAATAATTCTTGGATTATTTCTTGCCTTAATATTTTTCACTGTCTCGGTCATTACCTTTGCTTCGGATTCAAACTTCGCATGGTCGTTTCCGTCAATCATACAGTAAGCAATACATGCTCTGATTCCCGATTCTTCAACAGCGTCAGCGACTTTATCCATGCTGAAATACATATCGTTGAAGAGAGTTGTTCCCGTGCGGATCATCTCAAGACAGGCAAGTTTTGCTCCCCAGTAGATATCCTCGGGTGTTAAGTGAGCCTCTGTCGGCCAGATTTTAGTAGACAGCCATTCAAATAACTGCATATCATCCGCATAACCCCTGAGTAAAGTCATCGGAGAGTGGGTGTGCATATTTGCCATTCCCGGAAGAGCTGTTGCTTTATCTCCGTCGATTATGAATTCGGCGTCATGTTCTTTTACTTTTTCGCCGATTTCTTTAATATTGCCGTCTTCAATATAAATCTCAGAGGACTTTCCGTTTATGCGTACGTTTCTTATAAGGATTGGAACTTTTTTTCCGAAGATGTCTGTGTCGTTTTCAGTCATTTTAATCTCTTTACAATTCTGCTTAGAATTTCTGTCATTCTGTCGCCATTGCTTTTGGCGATTTTTACTATTTCATCGAAGTCAGGGGCATCAGCTCCGCCGACACCGTTTGCGAAGTTGTCTACTGTGCAAAGTGCTGCGGCGGGAATTTTTAATTCGTTTGCAAGGGTAAGTTCGCTTGCAGCGGTCATTCCCACAACGTCGCAGACCGAAGAGAAGAATTTAATCTCTGCTTTGGTTTCAAAGCGCGGTCCGTGAGCCTGAAAGTAAACTCCTCTTTTCGATGAGGGAACAATTTCCGTCAGGGCTTCGCTGAGTTCGCTGTCAACAGACGGCGGAACGTGATATACATCGTTGTCGTGAAGCGTGGGAATATCAAAAGGCGAGAACCAGTCTGAAAGAATCACAAAACTTCCCGGAGTGTATTCAGGTTTCATTCCACCGGTTGAACCGATTACGATAAGTTTGTCAACCCCGCAGATTTTCAGTGCGGATAGATTTGCTCTGTGGTTAATTTTGTGCGGAGGAATGTTGCCCTGATGTCTTGAGAGAAATACTATGTCTCCAAGCATCACTTCTGCACTGCCGAAAGGTGTTGCAATTGTTTTTTTCTTTAGCGGAGGAAGTTTTGCCTGAAGCAAAGCTGTACCTCCTATAATTCCAAGCATAGATTAAGTTTATATTTAGTTTGAAGAGATAAATTAGTTGGGCTTTGAGTGTTATCTGAGAGAGCTTGTCCAATCGTTATGTGAAACCGTTGGGCAATATTTAGTCTAAGTTTTCTGTTGCGGTGAGTGAACGAAGTGAACTCACATCGTTACATCACGAAAGTCACACGAAAACTAATCTATTAAGTTGGACTTATTTTGTATAGCGATACACGAAATAAATGTACTTCACTTCGTGTACTCACCTCAACCGAACACAATCAAATTCACCACGTATATATTTTATCAGCGCCAAACATATTTGCTTATGAAAAATCACCTGAATAGTAATACCAAAACAGCTCTGCTCTATCACGCTATTCAGAAAAAGAAACTCACAATAATAATCATATTAGCCGCTCTTTTATTAATCACCGCCGTAATCGCAACCGGAATCGGCTCTGTCTACATAAATCCCTTTGAAGTAATACAAGTATTTGCCAACGCATTATTTCCAAACTTAGTGCCTGCGCCCGCATCTGAAATATCAGGCACAATTATCTTAAGTTACCGTCTCCCAAGAATACTCCTCGCAGTTCTTGCGGGAATTGCTCTTGCAGTTGCGGGCGCTGTTATGCAGGGTCTCTTGAGAAATCCTTTAGTCAGCCCGTTCACATTAGGACTTTCATCGGCAGCATCATTTGGAGCGGCTCTTATGATTGTCTTAGGACCTGCAGTATTTGGAGCTGCATTTGCAGGAAGCATAGCAATACTTGGAATAACCTTTTCGGCAAAATCTGCGCTTCTGATTATCTCCGCGTTTTTATTCGGCTGGCTCAGCGTTGTCCTCGTCTACATAATCTCAAGAACAAAAAATACCTCGCAGGCAATTATGATTCTTGCGGGAGTAGTCATCGGATATTTATTTCAGGCAGGACTTCTTGCGCTCAAATATGTATCAAACGACGACGCGCTCCGTGAAATCGTAACATGGCTTATGGGGGGAATGTGGGGCGCAACATGGCAGGCAATAGCAATTTTAACACCAATAGTTTTAGTCTGCTTCTTCCTTGTCGAAATAAAAGCCTGGGACTTAAACACACTTTCCGCAGGCGACGACGTTGCCAAAAACTTAGGGATAAACGTATCGCGTTTCAGAATTTCAGGACTGTTAATCGTAAGCTTTGCGGCTTCTGCATGTCTTGCATTTACGGGGATTATAGGATTTGTAGGATTAATGGCGCCTCACATATGCAGAATGTTAATCGGAAACGACTACAGATATTTAATCCCCGCATCAGCACTCCTCGGAGCGCTGATTCTTCTGATTTCAGACACCGTAGGTCGCGTGATTCTTGCACCGATAGAAATCCCCGTCGGCGTAATTATGTATATTCTCGGAGGACTTTTCTTCCTCTTCCTCATAACAAGGGGTCACGGGAGGTATCTCGCGTGAAAATATCCGTCGAACACATTCACCAGAATTACGGTGAGCGCGAAGTCCTTCACGACATTTCATTCAACGCAGACTCAGGCGAAGTTCTGGCTTTGCTTGGACCAAACGGCTCGGGAAAATCCACGCTCATCAAAGCAATCGCAGATATTATTTCTCCGACAAGCGGCGCGATTAAAATCGACGGAGTTAACGCGGACTCAATTGATAAAACAACGCGGGCAAAAACCATAGGATATGTACCGCAGTATTTCCACTACACACCGTTTACAACAGTTCTCGACACTGTTTTAATCGGTCGGCGTCCTTACATGAGCTGGAACGTATCAGATGAGGATTTGGAGATTGTCGATGAATCTCTTGAGACGATGAATATTGCAGACCTTTCATCAAGATTCGTAAACGAACTCTCGGGCGGTCAGAGACAAAGAGTGTTTATCGCAAGAGCTCTTGCACAGAAACCGTCATTTTTCTTATTCGATGAGCCTACAAGTTCTCTTGATTTAAAACATCAGCTTGAAACCGTTTCAACGATGAGAGATATTGTAAGGCGCGATAATTCGGCAATGATAATAGCGCTTCATGATTTGAATCTGGCTCTGAGATACACGGATAAAGTTCTGATGCTCAAAGACGGCAGTATGTGTTCATACGGAACACCAAACGAGACATTGACCGTTGAATCCATTCGCGACGTTTACGGCGTGGAATCAGAGATTGTCGAAAACAAAAAAGGGAGGTTCATACTATCATATGCTCCTTCGGAGGTTAAACAATGAAAAAAATATTATTTATGGTTTTGATTGCGGTGATTTTGTTTACCGCAGGATGCGTTTCAAATCCTCAGTCTGGGGAGGGAATTGTCATAACAAATTCGGACGGAACAAAAGTTGTGCTGAACAGCACGGCAGAACGCATTGTTCTTTTAAATTCTAATGCCGGAGAGATTTTATATCTCTTGGGTGACGCGGATAAAATTGTTGGAATTTCACAATCCATAGCAAACAACGCTGAGCAGGCGAAGATGTATTCAAATGCGGTTGTTGTGGGGACTTGGAACGAGCCTGATGTTGAATATCTGATTTCTCTGAAAGCGGATATTGTTGTGGGATATGCAACTTCCAAACCAAAGAACG
>JAUNXW010000131.1 GCA_030539595.1 Methanocorpusculum sp.
CTCCCGAACCTTCTTTTTTTGCTCCGGCAATGTTTAGATTAATGTCTTTAACACTGCCGTCGGCAAAAAGACTTATCTTTCCGCAGTGACTGCATTTGAGCATCATGTCACGCTCTTTTGACTTAAGCGGTGCACCGCAGCCTGAGCATTTTAGTTCTTTTAATAACATTTTTTCTTACCTCAGTTGATGTAGTCGTAGGTCTCTTTGTAGATAGACTGTATTCTGCTCGTTTCCGATTTTGTCTTGAGACCTTTGCCTTCAATTGCGCCTTCAAGAATTTCGTCACCGTATCTGAATCTCTTGTAGAAGAACAAGAACAAAGCTACTGCGATAATAATTCCGATAATTGCAGGAGCAATCATAGCTTCGGAGTCAATACTCTGTGCTGCCATCATAACTGTAGCTCCAATTCCAATACCTGCGGCAGCTCCTGAAATTGCACCGCCGACACCTGCAGAAGTGCTCTGACTTCCGGCATCTCCGGGAGCTCTTCCTGACGTAACTACTGCTGTGATTGCATCAACCGTTGCAAAGTAGTCGCGGTCTTCGTATTTGTATCTGACAATCCAGAACGGGTAATACACAAGTGTGAATGCTTTCGGGAATACAAATCCTCTGGTGAAATTGACTTCATCAAGGTCAGCGCTTGATTTTCCGTCCTGTATTGCTTCGGCTTTAATCAGGTCACATCCTTCAGTGTATGCATCGCTTCTTGATTCGGTTACACCGAACGTTACAATCTGCTGGTCGTCGTAACTAATAGCCTGAGCGTGCTCTGGAATTCTTATTGAGGTAATTCCCAAATCTCCCGTATCGCATGCAATATCTGAGTAAATATATTCACGGTTGATAAGCGCTTCGTGTGGAATTCTTCTGTCGGGCTGTTTATCGTTTCCTTTTTGGATTTCAACACCGCAGACACAGGCTTTGCCTCTTGCAATCAGTCTCCAGAACGGTAAATACAGAGGATAACATTCGGTTATCTGAGCAGCTGACGGAAGGTCTTTTGCTTTCGGTCCTTTCTTGAACCACTCTTTGACTTTTGAAAGGGCTTTGTCTTTGTCGACAACAGACTTATACATTACTTTCCCGATACCTTCATCGGAAGATAATGCAAAGACCGAGTCGCAGAATTTACATAATACAAGTTCCTGACCTTCTTCACATTCAACCTGACCGCCGCACGCAGGGCAGGTCATTGATACCAGAATTTTTTGTGCGTCGCTCATATTGCTTCCTCCTTTTTCTGTTCAGCAGGTGCAGAAACTTTCTGGCGCTGAACTACTCTGTTGCCGAGAATCTTTCCCGCGAAGGATCCTACAACGATTAACACAAGAAATCCGGGGAAAACCATAAGTCCCAAAATTCCTCCCAAAAATCCCAGAGCAAATGCAAGTCCTATTACCATCATGTATGAGGTTGAACTTCTTTTAGGAGCGCTTCCGCTGTAAACTTTTCCGGAAGAACCGTCTATGACTGTTTCGTATGATTTGCCTTTGTAATCATAAGTTACTTCATAAATCGGGAAGTATACAAGGCTCTGATCAATTGCTTCCCCTGGCAGTTGTTCAGCATATGAGTCAATTCCTATATCCGGTTCAATTACCGATGCATTTCCAAGCATCGACTTGGAGTTGTAAATCTCCATGCTTCCAGGGGGTATTACAAGATTCTGCATTCCCGGAAGAACAGTTCCCTTTGCGGGTTTGACTTCAACATCTTCTTTGCTGTTGACTGTTCTTCTGAATCTGAATACAGGGAAGTATTCTTTCACCATTTTGGTTACTTTTGCGGAGGTTTCCATATCCTTAGGATATGCAGGACCTGCAGACCAGCGTTTGAATATACCTTTTGCGGCGTTTTCTTCTATTGAAAACGGCAGAAGATAGAAGAACAAAGCTGAACTTCTGTCGATGTATGTTACTGTCCCGCAGAAACTGCATGTTGCCATCTGTGAGCCGGGTTTTACATCAAGGTCAGCTCCGCATTTTGGACACTTGAAAACTGACATAGTTAGTTATATAGAGAGGTGCAGATAAAAAGTTATCGCAGTGTTAGTTTAATAATCGTAAACATGATTTGTTTTGTCACAAAACGTGACAGAAATAATTCAGTTTTAGGCACACTCATTTTTAATTAATTGAAATTATTTCTCAGGTCACATCAGAAAAATTTAGTTTTTATTCTTCAGGGTAATGATTGTCCTTGGGTCTGATTGATTTTTTAGTGCCGTTGAATTCGTAAACATAAGCAAAGCCCTGCCAGCCGCCATCGGCTTTTTTCTTGTCGCAGAGTTTGTCAACAGCTTCAAGTCCGTCTCCGTCTGAAATTTCTATCTCAGCCGTTTCTTCAATTTCTCCTGAGTCAAAATTGAAGCGTTCCCAGATTACATGAGTTACGTCTTCATCTTCATTGAAGTTCTCAGGGTCGTAAACTATTTTTTTGATTTCTTTTTTTGATAAGCCGAACATATTATTCAATCAACATTATTTTTATAAAAAAGTTTTGTCACAAAACGTGACAGATTTCAAATAATCACTCACACAATTTGGTAAATAGTTACAATAAATCCGATTAAAAATATATGTTGTCCGCCGCGAAAAATTAAATGGGGTTTGATTTATATGTTGAACGCCCATAGTATATAACTAACAATGTCTAAGCTGAGAGGGAAAACGGTTTTCAGAAAATATGAAATCACCTCATGCCTTTGGGATAAATGATTTGTAATGTTTTCTGAAAGAATAGACACACTCATGAATATCACAAAAACTACCAATGCAGCAATGGCTGTTGCTCTTGGGATTGTTCCTTCATATATTTCACGGGTAAGAAACGGAATAAGAAGACCTTCAAGAAGTCCGGAACTTATTGCCAAGTCGGCAGAATATTTCAGCAGACTTGACCTGACACATCTTCAGAAAAAAAGTATTGCCTCACTTCTGTCAATTGATAAATATCCTGATAATCAAAAAGATGCCGAAAAACTCATTTTCAAATGGCTTTCCGAAAAATCCGTAAGAATTGAATCAACTCCGAAAGAACTGAAAAATCTTAACAACAGCGAATCATACAAAGATACAGAGATTTATTATGGGATTTCAGGAAAACAGAAAGCCGTTGAGAGATTCTTAACAGAAGTCAGAGACTCAGGTGTAAAACAGACTCTTCTGTTGTTCAGCGACGAAAGCATAGAATGGCTGACTGAGCCTGCTTTTTTCATAAAATGGAAAATTCTTTTAAAAGAGGTTCTTGAAAAAGGAAACAAAATAAAAATCATTCATACCGTCGCAAGAAACTCATCAGAGATTTCTTCCGCTATTTATGGATGGCTCAGTCTTTACCCGACAGGTTTGATTTACCCTTATTACTGTCAGGAACTGAGAGGTACATACAGAAGAACACTTTTTATTGCTCCTAAGACTGCTGTGATTACATCACAGTCGTTCAATGAAAATCTTGATGGAGTACCAAATCTATATGTAACAAATCATGACGCGATAACAGCGTTCACAAAAGAATACAACGACTTCGCTTCAATCTGTAAGCCGCTTATGCAGAGATTCATCAAGATAAATCCTGCGTTTATTTCTCTTCTGAAAGAGTGCGGAAAACAAAAAGGGGATTCATATTTTTTCCAGCCTGTAATTTCAGATATAGGGTATCCGCTTGAATCTGCGGGTGATGAATTTTATCATATCATCTGCATGAAATCTCAGGATAAAAAGAAGTCCTGCGAGTATCTGAGTAAAATTTTGAAACGTCTGAAATCGGATGAACATTATCATGTTCTGATAAGTTCTGATACTTATGAGCCTTACTCTATGTGTCTTAAGGAAAGTACGGGAGTTTTTGTTATTCCTACAGAGACTTTACCTGTGTCATTTTTCTTTAACGAGGAAAATCTTACCAAAGGGTTTGAGATCTATCTTAAGAAAAAGGCGGTTAACGCTTCAATTACCGACAGAGATTCGGTAATTGCGGAAATTGAAAATTTCATAAATGAAAACTGATTGGATTTGAAAATCAGCCGCATTCAGCCTCATCTAAAATGTATAAAAGAAGGTATTGTGTGTTTCCCCTCACACAATAAGTGATGTATTTTTCAACGATATTTTTTGCTCAGAAGGAAGCAGCGTTTGTCAGAAGCTGCAGAATATCTCATGTTATATTTTGTTGCCATGAAATTTTCCAACAGTGATGTTGTGTTTGTATTTACATTGGATTCGCCAATGTCGCATCCTTCTTCCCAGGATTCTTCCCAAACCGGATGCTCCGGAGGGTATCTGTACGGAACTCTTGCACCCTTAGTGAGTGCGTCTCTTTTGAATTCAGCGATTACTTCTGTCATTTTTAAACACCTCATGTGTCATTTATCCTCAGGTTTTCCCCGACCTGAGACAATAATTTATATGTGTGTGTTTATATTTATATATTTCGTTTTTATTTTTTATTGTTATATATAAATATATTTATATTAATATATTGATTGTGTGTAATTAAAAATTAAGCATATATACGATAACAACAAATCCGATTTATTTTCAACAGTGGGATCTTATATTCAAATTAATTTGAAATAGTAATTTGTTGAGATTGGAGTGTTTTTTGTTACACCACGAAAATCACACGAAAAAATACGAAAAGCACGAAAACAAAAATGTTAAATTGACTTTTAACTTACGCAACAAAACACGAAATTTAACGAAATACACAAAAGGATTGCTAAGTTTACAATAATTATCACAAGAATAATTAACAGCAATCCTTTTTGTGTTTTTCGTTAATTTTCGTGTTTTGCTATATATTATAAAGCCAACCAAACAGATTAATTTTCGTGCTTTTCGTATTTTTT
>JAUNXW010000132.1 GCA_030539595.1 Methanocorpusculum sp.
AACTTCTAATAAATTCCTATCAACGCTGAGCGGAGTGATAAACGTAGCGAAGCCCAAAGTTAGTCGAAATAAAATTAATCAATAAAAATTAGTGAAGTACTGTAATCGTGGAATCTGATTTTTTAATTTATTTGAAATTGTAATTTATCTGTCTTCAAAATAATTTGGTGAGACACTGTCGCAAGTTTTCAACTTGCTCGGTTGAGAAACCTAAAGGTTTCCGCTATTGGACAGCCTCACCCCGAAAATCAAAATCACTAAAAACTTACATAATCAAACCCAACATATAAATCACATATGGCGCCTTTGAAAAAATACACTCCCGCAATGGAACAGGTCAGGATGTTCAAGGAAAAATATCCCGACTGCATACTGTTTATGCGGATGGGTGACTTCTACGAAACATTTTTTGAAGACGCAACGACCTGCGCGAAAGAATTGGATATTGTCCTCACCTCCCGCTCCAAAGACCCCGAAGGCGTCGCCATCCCTCTTGCTGGAATTCCGTATCACGCAGTCGACTTATATCTTCCAAGGCTAATTCGCAAAGGATACAAAGTCGCAATCTGTGAACAGATAGAAGACCCCAAACTTGCCAAAGGCGTTGTAAAGCGCGACGTAATAAAAATAGTAACCCCAGGAACAGCAATAGATGCCGACATAATATCCGGCTCTGCGGCTCACTATCTCATGTCGCTTTACCCCGACACCAAAAAAACAGCACTCGGTCTTGCCTTTCTGGACATCACAACAGGGGAATTTTTTGTAAGGGACTGCCCGTTTGACAATTCTTTTCAGGGCCTTGCAACCGAAATCGAGCGTAACAACCCGCTTGAAATTCTTGTCCCGCAGGGAATTTCAGCAGACCTTATAACATACCTCGCACAAAGCGGAAAAGTCCTCACGCCTGTAAAAGATGAGTTTTTCAAAGACGGTGAAGCGGCTTTAAATGAACAGTTCGGGACAAACTCGCTTGAAGGATTTGACACAAGCTCCGAACTCTGCATAAATGCCGCCGGAGCGTGTGTGAGATACGTAAAAGAAACTCAGAAGACGCCGATTCCTCATGTCCTCTCCTTCACCAAAAAATACGATAACGACTCGCTGATTCTTGACGCAATCACCTTAAGAAATCTTGAAATCCTCACTCCGCTTCGCGGAGACAGAAACGACACAACCCTTTTCGGCTTCCTCAACCGAACAAAAACACCGATGGGGGCAAGATGTCTCAAAAATGCGGTAACGAGACCTCTTGCAGACATCGGAAAAATAAATGAGAGACAAAACGCCGTAGAATTTCTGACAAAGAAGCCAGTGCTTCTCAGTTCCCTTCGCCAGACGCTTTCGCAGTTATCCGACATTGAAAGAATTGCTGGGCGCATCGCTTACGGAAACGCCTCGCCAAGAGATTTACTCTCTCTTGCCTCAAGCCTTTGTGAAATCCCTGTTCTCAAAAATCAGCTTGAGGATTCGGAAGGGATTTTGAAAAACTCAGCGAACGCAATCCCGGAGTTTTCGGGAATTGCCGAGCTAATAAATTCCGCAATCGTTGAAGAGCCGCCGCTTGTTTATAAAAACGGCGGAGTAATCAAAGCCGGATACAGCAAAGACCTTGATGAAATCCGCGGCATTGTAAACAGCGGACGCGACTGGATTGCCGAGCTTCAGAATAAAGAGCGTGAGAGAACAGGAATCCGTTCTCTCAAAATTGCATACAACAATGTGTTCGGCTACTACATCGAGATTACAAAATCCAATCTGGACAAAACACCCGAAAACTACGAGCGCAAACAGACAACCGCAAACGGAGAGAGATTCACAATTCCCGAGCTTCGCGAGCGTGAAGCTCTTATGGCTCAGGCGGATGACCGCGTTCTCGCGCTTGAAGTCTCCCTCTTTGAAGAACTTATAGCAAACCTCCGAACCTTCGTTACTCAGCTTCAGGCAGCCGCCTATGCAGCAGGGACAATTGACATGATTTGCGCTCTGTCAGACCTTGCTCTGACGAACAATTACACGCGGCCCGAACTTGTCGAGGGGACTGAACTTCTTATCCGCGACGGTCGCCACCCTATTGTTGAAAACGCAGTTCCGGGCGGATATGTGCCAAACGACACAATTATGAGTTCTGTGGAGAATCAGATTCTGATTCTGACGGGTGCGAACATGGCAGGTAAGTCGACTTATATGCGGAGCGTCGCATTAATCTGCATAATGGCTCAGACCGGTTCTTTTGTTCCCGCGTCGTTTGCCCGCGTGGGCGTGGTCGACAGAGTTTTTACACGCGTTGGAGCGTCCGATGATTTAGCAGGCGGGCAGAGTACATTTATGGTAGAAATGCTTGAACTTGCCAACATCTTAAACAACACGACCGATAAAAGTCTCATCCTTTTAGATGAAATCGGGCGCGGAACAAGCACCGTCGACGGATACGCAATAGCCCGCTCTGTTCTCGAATATCTTCACGGAAAAGGCGCGAGCGGTCCGAGAACTTTGTTTGCGACACACTTCCATCAGCTTATCGGGATGGAATCCGAACTCAAGCGCGTCAAAAACTATCACTTCGCAGTCAAGGAAGACCAGTACGATATAACTTTCCTCAGAAAATTAATTCCGGGCGCAACCGACAGAAGCTACGGAATTCACGTCGCAAAAATCGCGGGCGTGCCCAAAAAAGTTCTGCTTAGGGCTGATGAAATTTTGAGAACATCACTTCGCGAAGGCGGTTCAAGCGGTCAGAAATACTACCCTCAGATGCTTTTATCAGACACTCCCGAGCCCGCTCCATCTGTGGTCGAAGAAAAAGTAAAGGAAGCCGACATAAACAATATGACGCCTATGCAGGCTCTCGTTTTTGTAAATGAGCTTAAAGGCCTGACGGAGAAAAAGCGATGAACATAATTCACGTTCTCGACGAAGAGACAATAAGCCATATCGCAGCGGGTGAGGTTGTTGAACGTGCAGCTTCTATTGTTAAGGAGCTTGTTGAAAACTCGGTTGATGCGAAGTCGACTTCAATAAAAATAGATATATCCGCTGACAAGAACGCGGTCACAAAAATATCCATCAACGATAACGGCGCCGGTATGTCAGCCGAAGACGCTCTTCTTGCTTTCAGGCAGCACGCGACAAGTAAAATTATAAGGCACGACGATTTGAATGAAATCTCAACTCTCGGTTTCCGCGGTGAAGCCCTCGCAAGTATTGCGGCGGTTTCAAAAATTACGCTGACGACAAAAGAAAGAGGGGCGAGCCCGGAGGCTGTGAAAATTGTAATTCACGGCGGTGAGATTATTTCGCAGAGCACAGTCGGCGCTCCGGAAGGGACGACGATTGTCGTTGAGGATATTTTTTATAACACGCCCGCGAGAAAAAAATTTCAGAAAAAAGTTCCGACGGAGCTGTCGCACATTTATGATATGGTTGAGCGCCTCGCTCTGTCTCACAAAAATATTGCGTTCGTCCTAAACTATCAGGGCAATGAACGTTTCAGAACTTACGGTTCGGGCGAGACGCTCGATGTGATTGCAGGAATCTTCGGCTCGTCTTTTTCAAAGGAACTTATTGCGGTCTCTGACAGTTTTTCAAATATAGCCGTCAGCGGCTACGTAACGAAGCCCGGCTGTCGTATGAAGAGCAGCGCAACGGAATTTTATCTGTCGGTTAACTCACGCCAGATAGTTTCCCGCTCTATTCAGTGGGCTGTCCGTGAAGGATTCGGTACACTTCTTCCGGTAGGAATGTATCCGTCCGCGTTTTTGGATATTGAAATTGACGCTCACGATGTCGATGTAAATGTTCATCCGACAAAAAAAGAGGTTCGCTTTTCGCGTGAACGCGATGTGATGACTGCGGTTCAGAATGCGGTTTACAACGCTCTTCACGATGAGGATATTTTTGATGCGCACAAGACGGAAGCGCCAAAGGAAAAAATCAGCACGCTCGATAATTTTGTGTGCGATCCTGCTGCTGTTTATTCTCCTGCGTATTCGCCGCCGCTTAAACAGTCGCGGAGAACTGAGATACAGCTCAGAAGGACGGGGGTTGTTGAGCCTGCGGAGACAGATGTTTATGTTCCCGAGGTTATTGCCCAAATAGATGAGACTTATATTCTCGCGAAAAATGAGAACGGGGATTTGCTTATCGTTGACCAGCACGCAGCGCACGAGCGGATTATGTATGATTTACTTCTGGAAAGAATTGGGATGGGCGGTCAGGAGCTTATTGTTCCGCTGCCGTTGAAACTTTCGCGTAAGGAATCCGCGGCTGTTCCGGATATGCTTGATATTTTAGCGGAAGCGGGTTATGTTCTTGAGCCGTTTGGGGAAGACAACTGGATTGTGAGGTCTGTTCCGGTTATTTCGTCGACGCTTGGAAGCCCGGAGGTTATTCATGAAATAATTGCTCAGGTTATGGACGACCCTTCAAAAGATAAGGAAGGAGTTCTCGACAGGGTTTTAAAAACCGCTGCGTGCAGAGCGGTTGTTAAGGGTAATACTTTGCTCAATTCCGAGCAGATGAACAGACTTCTGCGTCAGCTTATGGCAACGAAGTCGCCTTATACCTGTCCGCACGGAAGACCCACGCTTATTGCTCTGACTAAGGCAAGACTTGATTCTATGTTTTTGAGAACTTGAGCAGGTTTGTAAAAAAAAAGAAAAACGCGTGATTCGCAGTTTCTTTTAGTTAAATTAGCTTAGCAAAAAAAGTTTATTTTCTTCTCAAGACCAATAAAGCACCCAACAAACCGACA
>JAUNXW010000133.1 GCA_030539595.1 Methanocorpusculum sp.
AAAAATTACTGACGAGATTAAAACCCGCGCTTGAGGGCGGGTTTTTCTTTTTTTTTGAGTAAGTTGATAATACTATTTGACCGTAATAGGCAACAGCGAAATATACAAATGAGGTCTTATTAACTCCTCTTTAGTTGCTGCCCATTACATCAAAAAGAAGAGCATACATAATAACAAAATCATATTGGTATTCTAAAAACAGATAAGAGATATCAATGCTTAAAAACGCAGACCTTCATATTCACTCAAAATTTGCCATGGCTACGTCGCCGGATATGACGCCTGAAAATATTCTTGCCGGATGCAGAATAAAAGGGATTGATGCCATCGGAAGCGGCGATGCTCTTCATCCTCAGTGGAGAAAAATGTGGGAGCAGTTTTTTGAAAACGATGACGCAATCGTTGTTCCTCAGACAGAAGTTGAAGATTCATCGCGCGTTCATCATGTGATTATGATGGAGACCTTTGAGCAGTTCGATGAACTCCGGAAAGTGTTTGAGCCTGCGTGCAGTCATCTTAAAACAGCCGGCAGACCTCACCTTTATCTGAACGGCGAAGAAATTGCCTCTGCGGTTCACGAACTCGGAGGATTCATAGGACCTGCTCACGCATTTACACCGTGGACTTCGCTTTTCGCGTCATATGAAAAACCTTCCGACTGCTACGGAGAAGAAAGTTTTGAGTTCTGCGAACTCGGCCTGTCTGCCGATTCAAGTTACGGTGCGGGAATTGAAGAGTTCAAAGATATTCCGTTTCTGACAAACTCGGATGCACACAGTCAGTATCCGACAAAACTCGGTCGTGAGTTTACAAAAATAGATATTAAGGACAACTCCGTCAGAGGGGTGCTCAACTCAATAAAAAATAAATCCATAGTCCTCAACGCAGGATTTTTCCCAGAGGAAGGAAAATACAACAGAACAGCCTGCACAAGATGCTACGCTCAGTTTACATTAAGCGAGGCTGAGGCGCTTAAATGGAAATGTCCGCACGACAAAGGCAGAATAAAACTCGGAGTACGCGAGCGTGCGGAGAAATTATCATCAATTCACCCTACAAAAAGACCGCCTTACATAAAAATGATTCCGCTCGGTGAAGTCATCGCAAGAGTTCTGAGTGTCTCTTCGCCGAACACAAAAAAATGTAAATTGCTTTACGATGAATTCATAAACAATTTCGGAAACGAAATCAATATCCTGCTGAATGTTTCGCACGATGAACTTGCCTCCGTTTCAAAGGAAACGGCAGACGCAGTGATTTCAATGCGCGAAGGAAGAGTGAAACTCTTTGCTGGCGGCGGCGGAAAATACGGTTCATTTGAATTTTAATTGGAGTTACGCGGTTGCGCTTTGTTAGCTTCTCCCATCGTTATGCGAATCCGTTGGACATGATTTCGACTAAATTTTCTGCTGCAGTTTGTACACATTTCGTTACACCACGAAATGTGTACAAACTGCAGCAGAAAATTTAGTCTAAAAATAGCTAAGTACAGTGAGCAAGGAACATGCGAAAGATATCGTGTTTTTCTATTTCAGGGAAAAACGCGTAAGTCCTATTTTAAAAACAGAGACTGCTCAAATTTATAATTCGGCAACCATTCTGTTAATCAGAATCTCAGCTATGTCTGCGCTGTATTCGGTGATTCTGTGAAGACTTTGAATAATCTGGTTCACAGCAATAGCCTCCTGAACCTTCATTTTGCGGGTTGAATCGGCAAGAGTATGATACTGCGGTTCAAGTTCGTCCGCATCGGAAATAATTTTATTTGCCGAGCGAATAGTTCCCGAATAAATCGCCTGAATACTTTTATTGAAAACGTCAAGAGAACTGTCGCCGAGTGCCGCAAGCTTTGAAACAAGCTGGCGGTCAATTCCTTTATCCACAAGAACAAGACTTGACTGGGCAATTAAAACCGCGTGGTCTCCGACACGCTCAACAATTCTGGAAATCTGATAATATGTCGCCGCAAGAACAGGCGTAATCTCCATCTTTAATGACAGAGCGGGATTTTCAACGATAAGGGAGAATTGTCTGTGAATGAGCCAGTGAAGTCTGTCGACATCGGTATCGCGTGCGGCAACATCTTCCGCAAGTTCGCGTTTTCCCTGTTCAAGAGAATACAAACCGTCCTCGTGCATCGCTTTAACAATTACATACATACGGCGCAGAGTATTTTCAAACGGCATCTCGGACGGATTCAAAATATCTTTTAAAACAATGCTGTTGTCCGATTCCTCAGCAACCTCCTGACCTATGGTCATCTGAGTAAACTTGCGCACGACCTGACGAACTTTTGGTGGAATTCTTCCCGCAGAACTTATCCTAATCATCGTGAACCCTGAGATGTATGCTCCGATAAGCGAGCGAAGCAGAGTATCGGGGTCTGAATAATCCTTAAGTGCAAATTCCTTGAGCCTTGCGGTGCTGTCGTAATGAATATTCGGAGTTATCAGAAGAGTTCCGTCTGCCTGGGCAACAACACCTATCGGATCATTTTTTTTGATGTTTCTCTCCGTCACCCATGTTTTCGGAAGAGACAGAACGTAAGATGACCCGCCCGTCATCTGTATCTTGCGGATTTCCATATACAGTATTGTTTTTGAGATATATTAACTATATAGGTGCTATATTTAACGGGTTTTACACAATCTATGTCGGGAATCCCTATATAAAATCCAAGTCAATTTTATTTTGGATATGAAGTCCAAAAACATCAGAGTAATTGCATTAACAGCCGTTATAGTGACCGTTTTTGCTGTGCTTTGCGCAGGATGCGTAAGCACAAACGAAAGTCATCAGACCATTTCAGTCGCAGGCTCAACAACCGTTCTGCCTGTTGCGCAGGCTGTTGCCGAAGTGTACATGGAAGAACACCGCAACGCAGACATTCAGGTTTCCGGAGGAGGCTCGGGTGTCGGTGTTACATCTGTAAAATCCGGAACTGCCGACATCGGAATGCTTTCACGAGAAGTTAAAGACTCGGAAAAAACTAACGGAAACATTCACGAGTATGTAATCGGACGCGACGGAATTGCAGTCGTCGGACATTCATCAAATGTTGTGAACGGACTTACTCTTCAGCAGATTAAAGACATCTATCAGGGAAAAATCACAAACTGGAAAGAAGTCGGCGGAGAAGATTTGGAAATTGTATTAATCGGGCGCGACAGCTCATCGGGCACTCGAGAATTCTTCACCGAGTTTGTTCTTGACAAAGAAGACGCGGCAAACACAATGCAGGAGTTCAACTCAAACGGAGCTGTTGCTCAGGCGGTTGCCCAGACAAAAGGAGCTATAGGATACGTTTCACTTGAATACGTAGACAGCACACTCAAGGCATTTGAAGTTGACGGCGTAAAAGCAACTGTTGAAAACGTCTTAAACGGCAAATACACAATAAACAGACCTCTGCTTATGATTACAAACGCAGAGCCTACAGGGCTTGCGAAAGAATTCTTAGACTTCATCCTCTCGGATAAAGGTCAGAAGATTCTCTCAGACAAAGGATTTATTCCCGCTCAGTGAGGGATAAATGACTAATTTTTTGTCCGCAGGATTGAAAGAAAACTCAATTAAGGCAGTCTGGTTTTTCACAGCACTTGTTTCCTCGCTCGCTGTTTTATTTATCCTCGGATATCTTGTAATAAACGCAGTCCCGATATTCACGGAAACAGGAATCACGGGATTTTTATTTTCAACAGACTGGAATCCTGCAGGAAGCAGTCCGTCATACGGAGTTCTTGCCTTAATTGTCGATACTCTTCTGGTTACGTTCGGAGCAATGGTTATTGCAGTCCCGCTCGGTATTTTTTCCGCAGTGTATCTTGCTTACCTCGCGCCGAGAAAACTCCGCGAAGTTCTGAAACCCGTAATCGAACTGCTTGCGGGAATCCCGTCGGTTGTCTACGGATTTTTCGGGATGATTGTCCTCTGCGGATTTTTACAGAACATGCTTGATATTCCAAGCGGTTTCTCATGGCTTGCCGCCTCAATAATTTTAGGGATTATGGCGCTTCCGACAATTGTTTCTGTATCGGAAGACGCCCTGACAGCAGTTCCAAAAGATTATACAGAAGGCTCGCTTGGGTTAGGCACAACCAAATGGCAGACAATCTCCCGTGTACTTATCCCGGCTGCATTTTCCGGAATCACCGCTGCGGTGATTCTTGGAATCGGCAGAGCAATAGGTGAGACTATGGCTGTGATGATGGTTGCCGGAAATTCAGCTGTGATTCCGTCGCCCATATGGGATGTTCTTTCTCCGGTCAGAACTCTTACCGCAACACTCGGAATTGAAATCGGTGAGGTAGCCGTCGGCTCAATGCATTATTACGCATTGTTCGGAGTTGCCGCAGTCCTTTTGGTGATAACGCTTGCGGTAAATGTTATCTCATCAAAAATAACAGAGCGCCTGAAAACAGGAAAACCGCTTTTCACAATCCCGCAGAAAATAAAGAAAATGATGCTGGTAACACTCGCGGTTTTAGCATTCGCGTTCCTGATTTATGCTTTCGGGATATTTACCGCCGCGGTAATTTCAGTAATTGCCGCACTCATATATTTCATTCACAGAAAAATCTCCTGCGGCACTTCGCAGAAAATCGCATTCGGGTTAATAATCTCCTCTGTGATTATAACTGTCGGTGCACTCGTAATAATTCTTTCAAACATATTTATCAACGGACTTCCCGCGATTTCGCTTGAATTCCTGACTTCGTCACCGTCGGA
>JAUNXW010000134.1 GCA_030539595.1 Methanocorpusculum sp.
AACTCAGAAGCGTTCACGCTGAGGCGTGGATTGGAATTGCTTTCGCTTTACTTAAAACAAACAGAAAAGACGAGGCAAAGGCATTTTTTGAAATGGCAAAAGCATCATCCGCTGTAAGAGAACTTCCCTGGGAAGACAAACTGCATAAATCTTTCAAGACAGATGAGCTTGACAAAGAATTAAGATAATTGAGAGCGTCCAATCGTGATTAAATCCGTTGGACAGTCTCTTAATGTTACATTTGACTGATGTATCATAGATTAAAAATTATCAAAAAAATCAAAAAGTAATTTATATCAGAATTACAGCATCTTCTTAAGAAACTGTCCCGTGTAGCTTTTATCCACCTTTGCAACCTCTTCGGGTGTTCCTTTCGCAATAATTTCTCCTCCATCGTTTCCGCCTTCAGGACCTAAATCAATAATATAATCCGCCGATTTGATTACATCGAGATTGTGCTCAATCACAACAACCGTGTTTCCCTTCTCTACGAGAAGGTCTAAAACGCCTATCAGTTTCTTCACATCATGGAAATGAAGACCTGTTGTCGGCTCATCCAGAAGATACAAAGTGTTTCCGGTTCCGCGCTTCGACAGCTCTCTCGTGAGTTTAATTCTCTGAGCTTCTCCGCCGGATAACGTTGTCGAACTCTGACCGAGCTTGATGTAGCCAAGACCTACATCTGCTAAGGTCTGGAGTTTTAATCTGATATTTGGAACTTTATCGAAGATTTCAAGAGCCTCATCAACACTCATATTCAAAACATCGGAAATAGACTTGCCCTTAAATTTCACCTCAAGGGTTTCTTCATTGTAGCGCGTTCCTTTACACTCCTCGCACTCAACATAGACATCCGGAAGGAAATTCATTTCAATTTTCATAACCCCGTCTCCGGAACAGGCTTCACATCGACCGCCCTTGATGTTGAACGAAAATCTTCCCGCATCATAGCCTCTGATTTTTGCCTCATTCGTCTCCGCGAAAAGTTTTCTGATATCATCAAAGACTTTTGTATAAGTCGCAGGATTTGAACGCGGTGTGCGCCCAATAGGCGACTGGTCAATGACAATCGCCTTGTCGATTTTTTTATCGAAGACAAGCTCTTTGTATTCTCCGGGCGTTGCTTTTGAGTTGTAAATTTCTTTCATAAGCGCACGGTAAAGAGTTTCATAAATCAGTGTGGATTTTCCGGAGCCTGAAACACCTGTAATAAGCGTAAAAGTTCCCAGAGGAATATCTGCGTTGATATTTTTCAGATTGTTTGCCCTGCATCCATTGAGATGGATGAAACCCTGAGGCACTCTTCTTTTCGCCGGCACTGGGATTGTAAGAGTTCCAGAAAGATACTGACCGGTAAGAGAATCTTTAACTTTTTCAACCTCTTTGGGTGTTCCCTTCGCAACAACTTCTCCGCCGTGAACACCTGCCGCAGGACCAATATCCACAACGTAATCTGCTGAGCGTATTGTATCTTCGTCGTGTTCAACGACGATAAGTGTATTTCCAATGTCCCTGAGATGTTTGAGAGTTCCAATCAGCTTCTGGTTGTCTCTTTGATGAAGCCCTATGGAAGGCTCATCAAGGATGTACAAAACTCCCATCAGATTAGAACCAATCTGAGTTGCAAGGCGAATTCTCTGGGCTTCTCCTCCTGAAAGAGTTCCCGCGCTTCTGGATAATGTAAGATAACCAAGACCCACTTCGTGAAGGAATTTCAGACGCGAGTTAATTTCTCTTAAGATTAATTTTGCAATCTCGCGTTCTTTTTTCGTCAGTTCAACCTCATCAAAGAATGTTATGAGGTCATCAATTGACATATCGGTAATGTCGGCAATAGATTTTCCCGCAACTTTTACAGCCAGAACATGTTCTTTAAGTCTTTTTCCGTGACAAGTTGGGCACGGAAGAATTCTCATGAATTTTTCAAGCTCCTCTTTTCTGAAATCCGATTTGGTCTCGCGGTAAAGTCTTTCGGTTTGCGGCAGCAGACCTTCCCATTTTCCGTGATATGCCCATTCTGCATTTTTCGATGAGTGCTTGAAATTCATCTCCTCATCAACTCCGTACATCAGACCGTGATACTGTTCTTCTGTTAACTGATTTACGGGCGTGTAAAGCGAGAAGCCGAGATTTTTGGCTACCGCTTCAAGATATGAAACACGGAAGCCGTCAAGGAAATTTTTGTAGACATTTACAGCGCCGTCAGCGATTGAAAGTGATTTGTCCGAGATGATTAAATCAGGGTCAAAGACTGTCTGAAAACCAAGACCGTTACATGTAGGGCACGCACCGAACGGGCTGTTGAATGAAAACATTCTGGGCTGAAGTTCTTCAAATGACATACCGCATACAGGGCAGGCAAGTTTTGAAGAATAGATGGATTCTTTTTCAGCTCCGTTAGATTCTCCAAAAGCGTAAACAAGACCGTCTTCTGCTTTTGTCAGACCGAGTTCTATTGCGTCGGTAAGTCTGCTTTTATCCGAAACGTCAAGTCTGTCAACGACGATGTCGATGTTGTGCATGACGTATCTGGCGAGTTTAATTTCTTCGTCGGTTCTTTTTATTTCGCCGTCAACTCTTACGCGTGTGAATCCGTCAGCGTTCAAATCTTTGAACAGCTGTTCGTATGTTCCCTTTTTTTTGCGGATAACGGGAGCAAATACAGTGACAGTACCCGAAAAATCTTTGGCTATTGCTTCTGCTATCTGCTGAGGCGAGCGGGCTTCTATTTTTACGTGGTGTTTTGGGCAGTAGGGTGTACCGATTCTTGCGTAAAGCAGTCTGAGGTAGTCGTAGATTTCTGTGACCGTTCCAACGGTCGAGCGCGGATTTTTAGAGGTTGTCTTCTGCTCGATTGAAATGGCAGGAGAGAGTCCTTCAATTGAATCCACGTCGGGTTTATTCATTATCCCCAAGAACTGACGGGCGTAAGCCGACAGCGATTCGACATATCTTCTCTGACCTTCTGCGTAAATCGTGTCAAAGGCGAGGGTTGATTTTCCTGAACCTGAAACGCCCGTTACGACGATTAATTTGTCGCGGGGGAGAGTTATTGAGATATTTTTAAGGTTGTGCTGACGCGCTCCCTTAATTACGAGGTTTTTCATGCCCACTATATTTGCTCGGAGGCTTTATCAGGATTAGGGTATGAGATGTTTTCAACAGAGCTTGTCCAATCATGATGCGAATCTGTTGGATAAGATTTTTGTCTAAGTTTTCTGTTGCGCTTTGAACTCACATCGTTACACCACGAAAGTCACACGAAAAAATACGAAAAGCACGAAAACTAAAGAGTTGTGTTGGCTTTGTCTTACATAGCAAAACACAAAATCTTTCGCAAGTTCCTTGCTCAACTAAGAGAGCTTCGCTTTCCGCTAACGAAAATCACAAAAGGGTTGCTAAGTTTTCAATAATTATTACAAGAATAATTAACATCAAGTCTTTCGTAATTTTCGTTAGCGGAGAGCGAAGCTCTCTTAGTTGAGCAAGGAACTTGCGAAAGATTTTGTGTATTGCTATATAAGCTAAAAGTCAATTTGATATTTTTCTTTTCGTGCTTTTCGTATTTTTTCGTGTGATGTTCGTGGTTTAACAAAAAGCGCCCCCAATCCCAACAAATTACTCTTTCAAATTTATTTAAATATCTGATTCTACTATTTGAAAGACTCTTCAACAAAATATTATCCACTTCAGACTAAATTATATAACATGCATCCATACGCGGAAAAAATATCTGAAATAGGTTCGAATGCAAACCCGACATTTGTTACTCTTGGAATTACTCCTGTTTCGTGGGGTAACGGTAAGGCAGTTTTGAAGATGCCTGTGACGCCGGATAAACACAACGGTGTTGGTTTTCTTCAGGGCGGATTTTATGTTGTAATAGCAGATGAGTCAATAGCGCTTGCGATTCTTGCGGAACTTGATGAAAAGCACGGCTGCACAACAATTTCCGAGACGACCGAGTTTATGAAAGGAGCAAAAGAAGGGGAGATTTATGCGGTTGCAAATATTACGCGCAAAGGCAGAAAAATTGTGTTTGCCGAAGCGGAAGTAAGGCTTGGAAGCGAAGACGGTGCGCTGCTTTCAAAGACGACTGTGTCGTATCTTATTACGGAGACGTGAAAAATATATTATTAATATAAAAATTAATTATTGCTGATAACTCTGGTGTTCTTACCCATCAGTTTGGCGCACTGGATTTTGCCCATAACAAGCACATTAACCCCGTGAACCTCTGATGAAATCATACCCTCTCTCAAAAGAACATTTCCGTCGGACTTAATAACCCTGACTTTTGCCTTATCGCAGACGGTTAACTGTTCTTTTCCCGAATTAAGTTCCCCCTCAACAACGCAGTCGCGGCAGATAACTGCTCCGTTGCACGTAACATTTCCGGCAACATGAGACTCGGGGCATAAATACAGACTTCCCGTAACCACAAGGTCTTTCCAGAAATAAGTTCTCGGAGGAACAATAAAATCTCCGTTGATTTTAACAGACTCTCTGAAGTATGAGCCTTTCTCAGCCATGTGAGTTTTATCTTTTACAAATATTGTCATTGAGCACCAAATATAATTGTTAATCTTATTACCGTAATGTGTATTAACATATTCGAATTATGATTGACAATTATGGGAGCTTGCCCAATCGTGAAAAAATCCGTTGGACAAGATTTAGTCTAAGTTTTCTGTTGCGGTG
>JAUNXW010000135.1 GCA_030539595.1 Methanocorpusculum sp.
TGAATGGGGCAGACATCTATTTTCCTGAGTTTTTGATTTTATCGCGGTTTCATTTCTGTTTTTCCCGCACCACTTTCGTGCTGCACTAATGATGTTTGAAAATGAGGGATATAAAGGTAAAGTTTCACGTTTAACGGGCGTTAACGATTGTTTAACGTGCGTTTGCGTGTGTTAATATTTGTTAAAGATTGTAGTACATTCGCGCGTGATTCGGTTATTTTTGAAGGGGAGCGGTGAAACGTGCGCGAGATTTTTTTGTGTAATGCGAGGTGAAGTACATTTATTTCGTGTTAGTTGATTTGTTTCTGTGTGGGTGTATTTCCTGTAAGTTTTCTGTTGCGGTGAGTGAACGAAGTGAACTCTCTTCACAAATCATAGATTCGCAAACATTTTGTTTGCTCGCAAGTCTGGGACTTGCTCAGCTAAAGATGCTAAAGCATCTCGCCTCAACTAAGAAACCTAAAGGTTTCCGTCTTGGCTGAGCAAGGAACATGCGAAAGATATCGTGTTTTGCTATTTCAGAAAACACAGCGCAAGTCCTATAATAATTAAATCAGTCTGTCCTTCTTACCTTTTTCAAATTCGGCAAGCGTGCTTTTCTTCAAATCAACCGACGCCTCACCCAAAGGCACGGCAAAAACAAATTTAGGAACATCAGCGTATCCGTGTAATCCTATAATTACAAAACACGTTGTGTCCTTTACAAAGTCAAAATATTTTAAGTAAGTCTCTTCCGAAGTCCACGGAAGATAAGCCTCTGTGTCTTCTCCAACAAACATCTGACTTCTGTAGCAGGTTATAAGATAAAATATCTCTCCGTCTGATTTTCTGACAACAGAAAGGTCAGGTTCTCCCACAGTCAAATCTCTTTCCGTAACGGAAAACGAATCGCCCAAACGGTCAATCACATATTTTCTGAAAGCAAGAGCCACCTGAGGATTTGTATCATCAGGTGAATCATCAGGATCTTTATACCAAACCCCAAGAGCCCTTTCTATGTCGCCGAGAAAACCCATCTTATGCTATGTGGATATATTTCTGAACAAGTTCAGAGAACTTCTTTTCATCGCCGAGAATCTTATCGGAAAGTCCCTTGTCGCCGAAACTCTTCAGCTTCTCAATCTGCGCGTCGATAACTCCCGCAGGGAAAATTCCATCGCGCTCAAAGAGATCACGCTTTGCGTTTAAGACTTCTGCGGATTCAAAGCAGCAGGTCGGGAGCTGTTTGAGAGTTTTAAGGAAGGTCTTGTACTCTTCATTGAAGATGTTTCCTGATGCGTAGAGTTCTTCTGATTTGGAAAGTGCCCCGTTCATTGATAAACCGTGCATTGCTCCGATAATTAATCCCGCAACGGTTTCATACATATCTGCCGAGCCGTCAGCAACACGATACTCAAACGTCTGTTTGCAGATTTTGTCGGCTTTTCTGCGGAGACCGAAGTTTGCCTCAGCTGCCATATCCGTTGTTCCTGTCCATCCGAGAGGAACTCTTACAACAACCGAGCGGTTTCTGTCTCCCCAGCAGATGTAAGTCGGTGCTTCCTGATGCGGAACGAGCCTTAAGTATGAGGTGGGTATTGCATTTCCGAAAGCGGTTACGGCATCTCCAATGTCAAGGACACCCACAATCATTCTCCTTGCTGTGTCTGAAAGAACGCCGTCTTTAATCATTACGTTCTTGCCGTTCTTTTCAGCAAGCATGTGGAAGTGAAGACCTGAACCTGCTTTGCCGACAGTAATTTTCGGTGCAAATGAAACTGTAACGCCGTATTTGTATCCGAGCATTCTGAGAATCCATTTGGTTATGATAATCTGCTCAACCGCAAAGACAGGGTCTGTCGGCAAGAATTCTATTTCATGCTGCTCGTAGTATTTGCCGTCTTTGGAGAAACTTCCTACTTCAGAGTGTCCGTATTTTATTTTTCCGCCAGCGCGCGAGACCATTCCCATTGCTTCGGTTCTCATGAATTCATATTTGCAGAACGGAGCTGATTCGTGGTAGCCTTTCTGATCGCGTGCAGGGTAAACAGGTTCTCCTGTGATGAGGTCTTTTTCTTCTTCGGAGATTACATAGTATTCAAGTTCTCCAAGACACTTGTATTCCAGACCTGTGTTTTTGCGGAAAGCATCAGCCGCCTGTCTTAAGATATATTCCGGTGATGAGGCAAGCGCTTTTCCGGTGTTGTCATAGTAAGAACAGAGAATATCAATTGTATTTTCTGCGAACGGATCCATGAATGCTGTGCTGTATCTTGGAATTACGTATAAATCGGATGAGCCTGCTTCAATGAAGTTTGGGAAAATGTTGCTGCCGTCAACTCTTTCTCCGTCGGAAAGGATTGTGTCAAGATATTCCTTTGATGATATTGAAAAGTTGAGCGTCTTGAGTTTTCCGTCTCCGCCGACGTAGCGGAAGTTGACCATTTTAATTTCGTTTTCTTCACAGAAACGAACTATATCGTCTTTTGTGAAATACTCAGGACTTTTTTTCAGAAACTGTACAAGATCGTTTGGGTTCATAAGAATCTCGGAGTCGTTCATAATCTAATTATTATTTGTGTTTTTAGTATAAATTTTACTGTGGCATGATTATCTGCGGTCTGTTTTTATGATTGTAAATCAATATCTTTTTATTCATATTCGTTCTATTAATTAAGACACATATCTGTGTATTGTTGGGCCGGTAGATCAGTGGTAGATCGCTACATTGGCATTGTAGAGGCCGCGGGTTCAATTTCCGCTCGGTCCACTTCTTTTTAAATTTGTTTAATGTGTAAAAAAATAAGATTAGTCATCTATCGTTGACAAATCTCCGGGGTCAAAGCCCATTTCCTTAGCCTTTAAAATTCTGCGCATAATTTTTCCGCTGCGTGTTTTCGGAAGTGATGGAACAAATTCAATCTCGGAAGGGATAGCAATAGGACCTAAACTGTTTCTGACATTGTAGATAATATCATTTTTCAGTTTGTCGGTTGGAATATATCCGATTTTCAGAATTATGAATGCCTTAATCAGATTGCCTTTAAGCGGGTCGGGTTTACCGATAACTGCGGCTTCGGCAACTGCTTCATGTTCAATTATGGCATTTTCAACTTCCGCTGTTCCTATATTATGTCCTGCAATAATCAATACATCATCAGACCTGCCTATAATCATAATATGGTCTTCTTCATCTTTAACAGCCAAGTCCCCTGTCATATAATATTTTCCCACAGTATTCCACGCCTTGATGTATCTTTCCTCGTCACCGTAAACAGTGCGCATCATTGAAGGCCAGGGTTCTTTTATTACAAGATGACCGCTTTTTCCTGTAGGCAAAGAATTTCCCTCTTTATCTGTTACATCAGCGACAACTCCGGGAAGCTGTTTTCCTGCAAAGCCCGGAATCATTTTTTCGCCCACAATAGTTGAAATCATGTGCATTCCCGTTTCCGTCTGCCACCAGGTATCAGCAATAGGACATTTTGATTTGCCTACATTTTTGTAGAACCACTCAAATGCTTCCGGATTTAATGGTTCTCCAACGGATGCAAGCACGCGAAGTGACGAAAGGTCATATTTTTTCAGCCACTGTTCTCCATACATCATAAACATTCGAATTGATGTTGGGGCTGTGTAGAAAACGCTTACACCTACATCCTCTACAATTTTCCACCAGATTCCCGGGTCAGGATAATCCGGAACTGTTTCGGAAATTAATACAGTCGTTCCTGTCAGAAGAGGGCCATAGACGATATAACTGTGACCTGTAATCCATCCCGGGTCTGCTGTGCACCAGTAAATATCAGAGTCTTTTACGTCCAGAACATATTTTGTTGTGTAATATGTTCCAACCATGTATCCTGCGCAGGTGTGAACAACTCCTTTTGGTTTTCCGGTTGTTCCGCTCGTGTATAAAATAAACAGAGGGTCTTCAGCATCCATTCTTTCAGGCTCACATACAGGGTCTGCTGCTTTTAAAATTTCATAATAGTCAACTTCTTTTTCTGGAACAAGTTCAAGGTTTAATCCGCTCCGCCTGAGTACAATTACTTTTTCTACGCACGAAGAATTTTTTATTGCCTTGTCAACTATCGACTTGAGCATGATTGTTTTTCCGCGTCTGTAGTTAACGTCGGATGTTATCACAATTTTTGCTCCTGAATCGTTGATTCTTGTTCTGAGGGCATCTGCTCCAAAACCGCCGTAGACTATGTTGTGTACTGCACCAATTCTTGCACAGGCAAGAATTGCAATTACATGCTCAGGGATAAAAGGCATGTATAAACATACGCGGTCACCTTTTTCAACGCCTAAATTCTTGAGCGCGTTTGCAAACCTCATCACAAGAGACAGCAGCTGTCTGTATGTGTAAACGCGTTCGGCAAGTTCGTTTTCTCCGCGCCAGATGAGAGCTACTTTATTTTTTTTGCTGTTGGCTACGTGCCTGTCAAGACAATTGTATGTGATGTTGAGCTTGGCATTTGTGAACCACTTTGCGTAAGGGTGTTTCCATTCACAGACTTTGTCCCATAGATTCATCCAAATAAGTTCATGCGCGATATCGCTCCAGAATTTATCCGGATTGTCTGTAAATTTTTTGTATGCTGTTTCGTAATCTCCGAGATTGGAATTTTCACGATATGTTTTGTCCGGCAGATATGATTTGCCGTTAAGTTTCGGTTTTAGGTCTTCATTCATATCAGATACCTGCATGATTAA
>JAUNXW010000136.1 GCA_030539595.1 Methanocorpusculum sp.
ATAATCGGCATGACCTGGAACGACATCGGTACTATGCGACGCAAGATTATTAACGCCGGTTATTTCCGGATTCTGCCATTCAGGAGTTTTCTTGGCGTTTCCGGCGGTCCCGGCTGCGAAAATCGAGCCTGTCACCGCGAAAAGCAGGAACAGAGTCGAAAACAGGAAAAGACTGCAACAGCCTTTAAAAATGTTTGAATCGAGTTTCATCCTAATTCTTTCCTTCAATCGTTTGCAATTTCTGTAGAAAATATCGGAACGCGGATCTTTCTCAATACGAACTTTTTCGGGATATTATACCGCCGGCATTCGAGTTTTTCCGTTCTTCTGCCCGATTATCGCTGCGCATCGCGCGGATTTTCGTCTTCGCTCTGGAAAAACCCGAATGGAATTGGAATATCCCTGACAATCGTTTTGAATCAAAAAAGCGAACGCCTTCCGAATTCCTGTATTCTTTAAGGTCTCAATATATTAGATTATACTGGAAAAAGGAATTCGAATAAATACCGTTATGCCGATTCCGATCGTTTTTTCGGAAGATCTTTCGCGAGCGCTCCGCAATATCGCCGATTGCTTCGAGCAAAAATCGCGGCAATAGAAATCAAGAAAAACAAATTCAAATACAATAAACAAAAAGATAAGTAATTATCAAATATTATTTTATGAAATTTCGGTTTTACTAATTCCATTTGGAGTTTTCCGGAACGAAACCGAAAAGTCTCCCGATTTACGAAGGCTATCGTACAAAGACTATCGGGAGTGTATACGGAAAAAATTCAAATGCCGGCAAAATACAAAATGTCGTACCTGTTCGAAGGATTTTATTCTCGCTTCGGGCACTTAATCGACATTTACCCAAATTTTAAGTTTACCTAATTTTCCGCGTTTATTCAATTTCGTGAACACTTACAAAAAATTATTCGTCATCGGAAATAAATTCGAGTTCGTCGTCATCAAAAGACGGCGGGTTGAAAAAATCGGGAGATTCGGGCGGAACCTGCGCTTCGGCGGTCAGGCCGAAAAAAGGATCAGCTTGCCCGTTAGCGGGCACGTTAAACCCGAAGGGATCGGCATTATTCTGCGCAACCGGAATAGGAGCCGTAACGCCAAAGGGATCTTGAGAAACCGGATTGACCGGCGCGGGAGCGGGCGGGTTATTATTAACAGGCGCGGAAGGGGCAGGAGCTGCGGGTGCCGGAGTTGGAATTGCCGCATGTCTTGCACAGGCGCCCGGAGTAATCAGAGCTGAGTATTCAGGCGAAGACGACTTAAAAGTTGGAGGAGCACGAATCTGCAGAAGCACTATAGTCCTTCCCAAATACGAAAAAATCACCTTCGGTATAGACGACACCGACAATAAAGACGGCGGAGCTACATGGGTTCTTGCGATGAAATGCGGTGAGGCTTGCAAAATTGACGGCGCAATTTTCCTTGGGATGAGAATTATTCAGCTTAACCCGAGAGCGCCGAACAAAACCACAAACTGCACCGGCTCTGTAATCTCATTTGCTGTTAAGCCCGAAAAGAAGGACGAACTTATAAAATTCGTAAAAGATTTCGTGGAAGAGAGAACCTCAAGCCCTGACACGGGAATCTGCTATATCACAGGAATCAAACTTCCAAAGTCTTCATATAAACAGAAAATAAAGACCGAACTCTTAAGTGTTGGCGAAGCAAAAGCCGAAGCGGAAAAACTCGGCGTGGTTTATGTCGACAAAGCCGACAGCAAGGGAAGAATCGGTTCTCTTGGGGCTCTTCTTTGGGCTGATGAAGGTGTTGAAGCGGCAGGTCTCTTCGGCGAAAAACCATGATTTTAGAAAATCCCTACACAGCCCCTTACATAGAAATTATTGCAGTAGCGTCTGAGGATAATTCCAAAGTGGAACTCATCGAAAAAAATGATTGTCTCGGCGGGGCTATGTGGTCTTGTAAATCTTATGCGAAAAGTCCGCTTGTCGAAAACGTGAGAATCATCGGAAACACAGTCAGATATATTATTAAATCCGGAAACTCAGAACTTCTGCTGAAAGGCTCTGAGTTCCCTGCCGGAATCTGCGGCGCTGAAATTACAGAGAGTGAAATTGCCGTATCTTATATGGGACTTGGAGGGGGAGGAGTAGGTGCAACAGACTGTCGCGGTGCGGCAAAAGGAGTTCTGAGAGCTGATAAAACTCCTTCGGGCGGCGGAAAAACAGGACGCTCGACTTTATGGTTTTCAAAAATGGAAAGAGTTGTCATAGGAATCGATGACACCGACACACCCGAAGAAGGAGCAACATGGTCTTTGGCTCACAGAATCGGCAAAGCAGTTGAAACCGATAAGTCACGTTATCTCTCGCACACAATTACACAACTGTTTCCCGTAAAACAGCGGACAAAAAACTGTGTGGCAACAGCGCTTGAATTCGCGACATCTGAACCCGATGTGCTTGTCAAAAAAGTAAAAGCGCTTGTTGAACAGTATACGCTTTCCGATAAAACAGGTATGGCTGTTTTCAGAGGATTTGATACCGCGCCGCTTCTTGAATACGGCTGGAAAGTAAAGCGCGGAGAGGTAAATGCGGATGAGATTGAATCTATAAAATCCCTGATTGATATTGAAATAAACGGCAGCGGAATTATCGGAGCGGCTGCTTCAATTCCGTTTTCGACAAAATACGACGAGGCTCTTCTTCTGTGTGGAAAACCATAAAAGCCGAACTGCTTGAAATAGGCTCGGCAAAAATTGAGGGTGAACCTGCTGATGAATTTATAGCGAAATCATCCGCAGGTCCAGGTCTTGGAGGAAACGGCTCGGTATTTTTTGAGCTGAACGGAAAAAGAGTGAGACTTGGAATTTCAGAAACATCCCCTGTCACAATTTATCATCGCGAAAACGGTTCGGCAGTGCTTTGTGTCAGCGACAAAAAAATCGAAGGTCGTCTTGAAAAACCCGGACAGCATTGTCCAAAGCAGGCATTTATAACAATCACCCCAAGCTGCATTTACAACTGCAGATACTGTTCGGTCTCAAAAAAGAAACTTCCGTCAAAGACTGTTGATGAAATCTGCGGGCTTATTGAAAATGCAGGAGATATTTCCGCTATCTCACTTACAAGCGGTGTTGAAAACTCCGCTGAATTTGAAGAACTGAAAACAATTGAGATTCTAAAAAAATTGAAAAAATATAACCTTCCGATTGGTGTTTCTATTTATCCGGTCTTTGGAACTGCAAAAAGACTTGCCTCTGCCGGTGCGTCTGAAATAAAATTCAATCTGGAAACAGCAACCGAATCTTTATTTAACACACTCTGCCCGAATATGGACAGAAAAATTATAGACCGGGAACTTGATGAAGCAGTTCAAATTCTTGGAAGAGGACATGTTTTTACCAATCTGATAATCGGTGTTGGAGAAACAGATGAGGAAGTAGCTGAATTTCTTGAAAATATTTCAAAACGCGGAATAATAGTTTCTCTTCGACCGCTCAACCCGGGTTCACAAATGAAAAATTTCAGTCGCCCTACACATGAAAGAATGCTTTCGCTCTTTAGTTTACATACAGAAATTATGAAAAAATATGAACTTGATACCGCAAAAGCACAAACAATGTGCATTGCCTGCACCGGATGCGACCTTGTTCCTTTTCGTGACGCGGATTAAAAAATGGATACAGACAAATTTTTGCCTGCTCTGCTGATTATACTTTACTTCCTGATTTTATTGTTCATAGGATTTAAGGCGTCGAGAAAAATTAAATCAAGCGAAGACTATATTCTGGCAGGAAGAAATATGGGCTTCTGGATTTTTCTGCTTCTGCTTATAACTTCAATATGCAGCGGAGTTACATTAATCGGCGGAAGCGGAATGGGATTTAATTACGGCTGGCCGAGTATCTGGGATCAGATTTTTACACCGCTTGCGGCTGTGTTTTGTATAATCTTTTTCGCATCCAAACTAAATCTCATCGGACGGAAGAAAGGTATAATAAATCTGGAAGATTATTTTGCCCTGCGTTATGAAAACACAAAACAAATGAGGCTGCTTTCATCCGTAATAGGAATTATTGTATCTTTAGTTTACTTAATCGGACAGTACACAGCTATAAGTATTGTTTTGGTCTGGCTGTTTGAGATTCCTCATTGGCAGGCTCTGCTGATTTCTGCGGGAATTATCACTGCATACACAACTCTTGGAGGTCTGTATGCTGTTTCATGGACAAGTCTGATTCAGGGACTGATTCTTATATTCGGTATGTTTATTTTTGCCCCGATGATAATCGTTTATGCCGGAGGTCTTGAGCACATAAACTTGGTTCTTGCTTCAATTGACCCGAATTTAGTAATGCCGTTCTTTCCCGAACGCTACGCATCTTATGCATACATAACTCCCGAGATAATATTTTCGTTCGGTCTGCTTCTGATTGTAGGACTTTCATGCGCTCCGCACGTCGTCTCAAATGTTTTGGCTGTAAAAAATGCAAACTATTTCAGATGGATTCCGTTAATAGCATTCGCAATTTATGTATCCGTTACAATGCTTGTGAGGTTTTCCGGCATGGGCGTCAGAACATTGGTTGAAGAAGGAAAAGTTGTTCTTCCGGATGTTGTAAACTCTGCCGACTATTCATTTGTCTATGGAATATCCGCTGTTTCGGGGAGTGTATTTGTCATGGGACTTTTTGCCGTAGTTATTTTATCG
>JAUNXW010000137.1 GCA_030539595.1 Methanocorpusculum sp.
CAAAAACGAATAAACAAAAAATATCATTTTCAATAATACGCGCATGGGATAAAAAAAATAAATATTATTGATGTAACTCACAGCTGAACCATACGTGAGACTGCATCATAAACCATCTTTTTCCAGTGTTCCGGCACGAAACGATATGTATCGCGCGCAAGCTTAGCGTCATCCGTTGGATTTTCCATCATCGAATCTACGCGATCTAATGTAGATTTTGCTGTATCAGCAACCCACAAATCGCGCGTATCCGAATCGACAACGCGGATAGACTCCGCACGAATTGAAATCAGTGTTTTACCTTCCGGAGTTGTATACGCGCTGGGCTTACCGACAACAACCACAAATGAAGGAGTTTCCGTATCTATTTTTGCAAGTTGCAGCATTGCTTCCGGCTGATAAGAACTTGCGTTGATATAGAAAATTCCCGTAGGATCTGAAACTCTCGCGCGGTAAATCACATTCTGGTCTCCAACCTTATCCTTCTGTGTAATCGCGCCCGCAATCAAAACGCGGTTGCACCTTTCACCTGTCGGTAAAAGAAGATAAACAGGGCTCTTCTCGTCATTTTCGTCCTTAATCGTCTTGGAAGCCTCACGCAGTTCAAAAGCAAACACGCGCTTTGCCGGCTCTCTTTCATAAGTTGTCTGATTAGAAAAATCACTCATTACTGCTCACCCCCTGAAACGCCCGCGCGATTAATTATTTCAGTAATCGCGCTTTTATCGAATTTGATAAACTCCGCATTCTTCACAAGAAGCCTTCCGTCAATATCATTTCCCGAGCACCTCACATATCTCCCGCAAAGACGATCTCCAAGCTGAGCCAGAACCTCATCAAGACCCAAAGGACTGTTCGTTCCAATCTCAATAGCTTCTTCAAGAGTGATTCCCGAAAGAAGTTCGGTGATTTCGCGGTTCATCAAAACATTGTTAGCCTTATGTCCGTCATCAACAACGCCCTTAATTCTTAAATCATATTTGAAATTATTCTGAATCTCATGCACCGGACATAAATTCTGACGTGAAAGAACACGACCGCAGCCCTCAACAGGACAACGCTTGATTAAACCGGAGCCTCCGGAAATCTGAACAATATTTCCCGAAACCTCATCGAGTTTTTCTCCGACAACAATATCAGCGCCTTTTGCATCCGCTTCATATACAGACGGATTCAGACTTATCGATAACCTTCCGTTGAATTCATCGACCTTGGCATTTGTAATATTATACACGCGCCCCACTTCGAGTTTCTCTTTTTTATCGTCGCGCCAGATAACGAATTTTATTCTTCCCGTCTCGTCTCCCACAAGACCTGCCTGTAGCATCTTATCGCTGCGTGATTCCCACTCTTCAATAAATTTCACGCGCAAAGATGCATATCCTACTTTTAAGTCATGGATTGTTGTAACGGGTAAAGCTTCTGTCGGAGCAGGAATTCCCTCCTTAACTTTAACATTAATATCAGTTTCCTCGTCCTGAATCCACAGAGCAGAATTAAGACCTAAAGAATATCTTCCGTTGAACTCGTCAACACTTGCATAGAATATATTGTAAACATTGCCGAGCACAAGTTTTTCTTTTTCTTCATCCTGCCAGATTACAAATTTCATTCTGCCGGATTCATCAGCCAAAAGCCCATTCTGCATCATTCTGCCTCCGCGCAAATCCCATTCCTCAACAAATTTTGTGCGAATGCATGGAATTACACCAGGTTTTACATCAGCCAGACGAACCGGCGATGACGGCATCAAACACAAATCATCCTCTATTTCGGTCACATGCGAACCAGAATGAAGTTTGATGTTCGGGACATTTCTGAATGAATCCACCACAGCAGACTCTATACGATACCATTTCTCAAGCTCAAGTTTGGGAACTGCCGTCGCTTTGGAAAATACCACAAAGCGTACCGCACCAGAATTATCAGCGATAACTCCGCTCTGAGATATTGAATCAGAGTTTGGCTTTTGAAGTGAAACTATTTTTCCCTCCAATATAACCCACTGATTAGGAACAATATCCGATATTGCCGTAACCTCACCGGGTGTTTTTGTTCCTCCGGCAGATCTTTGAGTGTCGTCAAAAATGTTAAAGCGCTTGTACTGGTCTGCCAAAACCTTGCGCTCGGCTTCAAATGCAACTACGCCAAACTCATTAATGTAAAGTTTTAACTTCTCAGTTATGATACTTCTGTCCGGAGAAGCTCCCTTAGACTCTAAGCTCTGGGAGATTCTATCGGTAATCTTCTGGATTTCTATATCTTCCATTTTGATCTCCAACTATCATCTATGATGTTTTAATATTTAAACCCCTAACCGCGCGATGCGTTAATGCCACCCATGCGACAATGCCCTTCATTTTGAGCTAAACTAAAAATGAAGGCATATTATCCGTTTGAATTTTTCGACGAAAACAATTTTTGCAAAAAAATTACAGGCTTCTTATCTCATCCGCAATTTTATGAATCAACTCGCCCTTAATATCCCATAACTTCTTCGACAAATCCACATAATATCTGTGCGGATTATCAAAACGCTTAACCTCATCCCACAAAAGATTAAGTTCCTCCTGAGAATATTTCTTGACCTCCTCAATCGACGGCACATTGTAAACAAGTTTACCGTCCTTAAAAATCGAAACAAGAAGTTCTCGGGCTTTGAAATTAGTCAAAGTATTAGTCTTCCATGTACTCATCGGATCAAAAATTGTAAGCGGCTTGGTCTCATCAATTTTTTCATCGTAAACGCAAAGCAAATCAGCAACCGCTTTACCGCTTGCATTATCAAACAGCCTGTAGACTTTTTTAAAGTGCGGATTCGTAATTTTCGCCGCATCCTCGCTTATCTTAATTTTTGGAATAATTTTTCCGTTCTCCTCAACCGCCGCAAGTTTGTATACACAGCCAAATATTGGATTGCTTTCGGACGTAATCAACCGCTCGCCCACACCAAATGTATCTATTTTTGCCCCCTCCATCATCAAAGCAAGAATAGAATACTCATCAAGAGAATTTGACGCAACGATTTTACAACTCTTAAGCCCCGCATCATCAAGCATCCTGCGGGCTTTTTTGGAAAGATAAGCAATGTCTCCCGAATCAAGACGGATACCGAAATTAGTAATTCCTCTCGGAATCAGAATCTCCTTAAACACGCGAATCGCATTCGGAACACCGCTTTTAAGCGTGTTATAAGTATCAACGAGAAGAGTTGCATTGGTCGGATAAATCTCGCAATATGTTTTAAACGCCTCATACTCCGAATCAAACATCTGAACCCAAGAATGAGCCATTGTTCCGCCCGCGGGAACTTTATAAAGCTCATCCGTAAGAGTGCACGCCGTTCCCGCACATCCTCCGATATATGCTGCTCTTGCCCCGAGAACCGCAGCGTCAGGACCTTGAGCTCTGCGCGAACCGAATTCCAAAACAGCTCTGCCGTTTGCAGCTCTAACTATTCTGCTCGTCTTGGTCGCAATAAGCGACTGATGATTCAACGTCAGAAGTATGAACGTCTCTAAAATCTGCGCCTCAGAAGCAGGTGCTTTCACGATTAATATCGGCTCGTTGGGAAAAACGGGCGTTCCTTCTGGAACTGCATAAATATCTCCGGTAAATTTGAACGTACTTAAGTATTTCAGAAATTCCTCATCGAAGATATTTTTTGATTTGAAATATGCGATATCGTCAGAATCAAAATGAAGGTCTTTTACGTATTCTATTACCTGCTCAAGCCCCGCAGCAATTGCAAAACCGCCTCCGTCGGGAACGTTTCTGAAAAACACATCGAAGTAGGTGGTTTTTTTATCGATTCCCGACTTCAGATACCCATTGCCCATCGTGAATTCATAAAAATCACAAAGCATTGCAAAATTTTCTTTTTTGTCAGACATTTTTACTTCCAATAATTTTTATCTGTAAGACCGCCATTACATCAAGAGCTTCTTCGTTGAGTCTGTCATCGTTTGAAGCAGTACATGAAGCATCAACGATTACAGGAGTTTCGGGAAGAGCGGTTTTTACAAGAACCGCATTTGAAATCACGCAGATATTTGAAACAAGCCCGACGAGTTCAACACTTTCGCATTTTTTATCCGTCAGATACTTTAAAAGTTCTGCCGAGCCGAAAGAGTGTTTTTCAAACACAATGTCTGTATCTTTTTTAAGAGCGGCAATTTTGCCTGCGAGTTCATGACCTTTTGTTCCTTTAATGCAGTGAGGAACAGGAAGAAGTTTTCCTTCCTGAGTGTCGGAATAATTATTTTCGTGAGTGTCGAGTGTAAAAATTATTTCGTCGCCTCTCTCACGGTAGAGATTTATTTTCTCCGCGATATTTTGTTCAATCTCTTCTGCTTTTTTAAATCCGAGTGAACCGTTTACGAAGTCGTTTTGATAATCGACGACAACAAGTATTTTTTTCATGACCTTACACTTTCAGTTATCTATTGAACTTTTCAGCCTATTGTTTTTGTGATGAAATTGTCTAATACATTTCTGTTGCAGTGTGTACACACGGCAGCAGAAAATTTAGTCTAAATCTTGTCCAACGGATTCTTATAATGATGGGACAAGCTCACAAAGCGCAACCGCGTAACTCCTATTTAAATATCAGCCA
>JAUNXW010000008.1 GCA_030539595.1 Methanocorpusculum sp.
CAATCGCATTTTTCTTGCGCTCAGTCGCGCCTTCGGCTATCGCCTCAGCCAATTCACTCCCTCGCTTGAAAAATGCTGCCGTCACTAAGTTAATTTGTATTCACTAAATCAACCATTTACGGCAGCATTTTTCAAGTGAAGTCGCGATTTAACCCGAGCGATGAGCGAGGGTGCGACTGAACGCCGGAAAAATGCGATTGCCGAGAGATTTGCGTAGATTTGCGGTTTGTTTTTTCTATGAAAGATGAATGTCAATGCTGAGCGAAGAGATTATCGGAGGCGGGACGCTTTAGCGTCCTCAGCCAAGCAAGTTAAAAACTTGCGAAGCGAAGCCCCGACTTAGTCAAAATAAAATTCAAGAAGAGCCGACAGCAGCCCGTTCAAACCACAAAAAATACGACCATCCTCTTCAATAAAAATGACGACCAAGAATAAACGAAGCGGGCTTAAACTGCTGAAAGACTCGCAAGCATCTGGTCAGCATTCGACACATTCATCTTTTTTGCGGTAGAATTAATATCAATATGTCTCAGCGAGCAGCAGACGCGGTCTTTCAGGCACTATTCTCATTAACCGATATCAGAGTAATCCTTCGAACAACCGCACCGGAACACAAACTCAGCGACGAAGAAAAACAAAAAGCTGAGAAGGCATTAGCCTCCGCCAAAAAACAAATAACAATACTTGAAGAGGAATTATTATGAAATGTGCAGGCTCAATAGACGCAAGAATGCGTGACGAAGTATCCATCAACCTCGACCCAATACAAGTCGGCGGAAGACTTACACCCGAAGCAATGAAAGCCATGATTTCATGGGGCGACGGCTACTCAGTCTGTGACAACTGTAAAAAACCATTCAGGCTCGACTATATAGAAAACCCGCCTCTCAAAGATTTCCACGCAGAACTTGCCGAGTGGCTCGGAATGGCTCAGGCAAGAACTGTCCCGGGAGCACGCAGAGCATTTCAGCAGGTTGCCGGAACTTACGTAGAAAAAGGTGACCCTGTATTAATCGGCTCACTCGCACACTATACCTCATATCTCTCCGTTGAAATCCAGAAAGGTATTGTCCGCGAAATTCCAAAAACCTCCGACAACCATATAACAGCCGAAGCCGCCGCACAAAGAATAGAAGACGTCATAACCGAATTCAAATGCCCGCCCAAACTGCTCTACATAGACCACGTTGACTACCAGTTCGGAAACATGCACGACGTAAAAGGAATCATAAAAGCTGCTCACCAGTATGATGTCCCCGTTCTTTACAACGGAGTTTACACGGTCGGAATAATGCCCGTAAACAACAAGGACATCGGAGCGGATTTCATTGTAGGCTCGGGACACAAATCAATGGCAGCGCCCGCACCATCGGGAGTATTAGCGGCAACCGAAGAAAGAGCCGAAGAGGTTTTCAGAACAACCAAAATGGAAGGCGACTTAACGGGCAGAAAATTCGGAATCAAAGAAGTAGGAATCATAGGCTGTTCACTTATGGGAGCGCCAATCGTTGGAATGCTCGCCTCTTTCCCTGCCGTAAAAGAAAGAGTGAACCACTTCGAAGAAGAGCTTGCCAACAGTAAAATAATTGTTGATGCGCTCAAATCCATTGACGGAACAAAGATTCTCTCAGAATATCCGAGAAAGCACACACTAACCAGAGTAGATACAAGCGGCTCGTTCGATGTTGTCGCACAGACTCACAAAAAGAGAGGATTCTTCCTTTCAAGCGCACTTTCAAAGAAAGGAATCACAGGAATTATTGCAGGAGCTACAAAAGTCTGGAAATTCAACACCTATGGCATGACCAAAAAGCAGGCTGAATACGTAGCCGACACATATTTAGAGATTGCAGAGACCAACGGTCTCACAATCAACTAACCGATGTTTTTTCACCTAATCGTAACAGACGACTGCAATCTCTGTTGTTCATACTGCAGAGCGAAGATGTTTGATGAAGAGGATGAACCCGGAGGCTCTCCGGGAAATATTGACGAGACAATTACGGAAAATTTCTCCGCGAACCTTGACGACCTCTACAATTTTCTTGCAAAAGACAAAGACGCTGTTCTGACTTTTATAGGAGGAGAACCTCTTATGAGACCTGATTTTGTAATGGAGGTCATGGATAACGCTCCCGTTAAGCGTTTTATGATTCAGACCAACGGAACTCTGCTTTCAAAACTGCCGAGTAAATACACAAACCGTTTTGAAACAATTTTGATTTCTGTTGATGGGTGCATGGCACTCACAGACTGTCACAGAGGTCAGGGAATTTACAACACTGTAATTTCGACCTCAAAAGAAATTGTCGAAAACGGTTTTAAGGGCGAACTTATCGCAAGAATGACCGTCGCGGAGGATACAGATATTTTTGAAGCGGTCACGCACCTTTCGAATTATTTTACCTCAATTCATTGGCAGATGGACGCGGATTTTACGGGAGATTTTTCGCACAGAAGATTTGCCGATTGGAGTAAAAAGTACTCGCAAGGGATTGCTAAACTTGCGGATGAATGGGTCAACAGAATGGCAAAAAGCGGACGTGTTCAGAAGTGGTATCCGTTTCTGTCGACAACACAAGATTTGCTCACAGGTAAATCTTCAAAACTCAGATGCGGTTCGGGCTATGCAAACTACAGCATAATGACAAACGGTTTCATAGCTCCTTGTCCGATTATGGTTGGGATGAAAGACTATTACTGCGGTCACATAAAAGACGCAGAGCCTTGCAATCTCCCCGAAATTAAAATCGGCGAACCCTGCACATCGTGCAGAATTTATAATTTCTGCGGCGGAAGATGTCTTTATTCAAATATTGTCAGACCGTGGGGAAAACATTACAGTCTGGTATGCGATACAGTTTTCGCTCTCCACGACGCACTTACAAGGAATATCCCCGTCATAAAAGAACTTTTGAAAGACGGGGTTATTACAACAGACGACTTTAAGCACACAAGATATAACGGGTGCGAAATAATACCGTGAGGCTATGGACTTAATTCTGATTTTTATTTTAATCGGTGCCGGACTTCTCGCAGGATTTATGTCAGGACTTCTTGGGGTGGGCGGAGGTTTTGTTTTTGCGCCCGCAATGTATTTTGTTCTGAAACTTTCAGGCGTTTCAGGGGAGACCGCAATTCTTATTGCTTTCGGGACAAGCCTTGCAGCTGCTTTTCCGACAATTATGACGACTGCAATAGGTCATTTGAAAAAAGGCAATGTTGTCCGCCGTAACGCTGTCATTATGGGTGTCTGCGGAATTGTTACGGGTTTTATAGGAGGGACTGCGGCAACTTACCTTCCGGTGAAAATTCTGGAAATACTGTTTGGATTATTAATGGCTGTTGCGGCTGTAAAACTTATTACAACGCTTCCTTCGGGAAACAAAGAAAGTATGCCCGTCCCTATGTGCTGCGGAATTGGAGGTACTGCGGGTTTTTTCTCGGGGCTTCTTGGTCTAGGGGGCGGAACAATTCTTGTTCCGCTGATGATGTTTCTTGGAAAATTCAACATCAAGAAAGCCGTCGGAACATCTGCAGCCGCAATAGTTTTCATAACTCTTGGGGGAATTGCATCTTATCTTGTTAACGGATTTACTGCGGGCATTTCACTTGATGGGTTTTTACTTGTAGGATATATTGATGTCATTATGTGGGCGATTATGGTTGCTTCGGCAATTCCAATGGCGATTCTTGCAATAAAACTCGGCGGAAAGTTTTCGGAAAAGAAACTAAAAATTCTCTTCTTCGTTCTGATGATAATTATTGCACTGAAAATGCTCGGCGTTTTTGACCTGATAGGCGGAATTATTACGGTTTGAAAAATGATAAGTCAGAATAAAATAATTTCATCCGCTTCCGAACTGAATAATTATCTTACCGATTTTCATTTTGACGAAACGTCTGATAAAAAAACATGTGTCACAGAAACCGAAATTGAAAACATCCGCGTTAAAAAATATATTAACGAGTTCTGGACGGCAAAACAAAGAGGCGCAAGTTCTCTGCACGAAGTATCATACAGAGCCTGTTTTAAACCGCAGCTTCCGAGATTTTTCATAGACAAGCTGACATCGGAAGGCGATACTGTTTACGACCCTTTCGGCGGCAGAGGAACAACGATAATCGAAGCGGCGCTTCTTGGGAGAAGAGGTATTTCCAACGATGTCAACCCGCTGAGCGAAATATTTGCCTCACCGCGCATCTCCCTGCCGGAGATTGATGAGATTGAAAAAAGGCTTGATGAGATTAATTTTGATAAATCAAAAACAGCCGACATTGACCTGTCTATGTTTTATCACTCAGACACACTCGGAGAAATTGTTTCGCTGAGGGAGTATCTTATCGAAAGACAAAAATCGGGCAGAGAGGATGTAACAGACAAATGGATTAAAATGACTGCAACCAACAGATTAACCGGTCATTCATCCGGATTTTTTTCGGTTTACACCCTCCCGCCCAATCAGGCGGTATCACCTAAGAGGCAGATGAAAATTAATTCTGACAGAAATCAGATTCCGGCTTATCGCGATGTCAAAAAAATAATAATCAAAAAATCAAAACAGCTTCTGAGAAATATCTCCGACGCTGAAAGAGATAACCTAAATAAATTCGGTAAAGACGGCAGATTCATAAATTCGGATGCGGGCAGCACATCTGAAATCGGAAATAATACGGTTCAGCTTACGGTTACCTCGCCGCCGTTTCTTGACATCGTTCAGTATTCTTCGGACAACTGGCTGAGATGCTGGTTCAATAATATTGACGTCAGTGAAATCGGCAAAAAAATCACTGTGTCCAAAACGGTTGAAGACTGGTCAAACGTTATGAAAAATGTGTTTAAGGAACTATTCCGAGTTACAAAAAAAGGAGGGTGGGTGGCTTTTGAAGTCGGCGAGGTAAGAAACAAATCTGTTTCGTTAGACGATTACGTGATACCTATCGGAATCAAAGCAGGATTTTCTTTATTCGGTGTGTTGGTAAACAGTCAGAAATTTACAAAGACGGCAAACATCTGGGGAGTATCAAACAACAGCTGCGGAACGAATTCAAACAGGGTGGTTATTTTTACCAAAGATGTTTAAAATCCGGTTTACATTCCCAATGGGAAGGTATATTAGTTTATCAGTCACACTTTAAACTATGTCAAAACCCGTATTATACGATTTCTTCGCAACCTGGTGCGGTCCATGCAGAATTCAAAGTCCGATTATCCACAAACTTGCGGAAAAACTTGGAGACAGTGTTGACGTCAGAATGATTGATGTTGATAATGAACCCGAACTTTCAAACAAATATTCAATTGCGGTTGTTCCAACAATAATCATCGAAAAGGACGGCAGAATTATAGAAAGGCATGAAGGAGTAGTCGAAGGAGACAGACTTGAGGCTTTGTTAAAGCCCTTAATGTAACTTTTTTTGATACTATGGCAGTTACAGTAGAAGTAATAGGTTATACCTACAGACCGTGCGGACCTTTTCCGTGCGATAAAGACAGGTCGTGCGGACTGACTGAGTGTTTTGAGAAACTGACGCTTCAGTATGCATTCCCAGCACTTGAAAAAGCTCTTGCGGAAAAATACGGAGACAAAGTCGATGTCAAACTCACACCTCTTGACAAAGAAATTCCAAAATATGTTGTCGACTTGGTTCGAGAGGGACACCCGCCTCTGCCGATAATTCTTGTAAACGGAAAACTTGTTCCGGTAGGAACCGTATCTGTTCCGAAAATTTCAGAGTTCATAGACGCGGTATTATAAAAATTAAAATCTTCTCAAAACTATTTTTTTAAAATTAAAAATTATTATTTCTTACACTGCTCTGTAAGAGATAATACCTTACAGCAGTGCTCTGCAAGCGAAGTATAAAGATAAGCCTCATCCATATCTTTTCCCGCTGCAAAAGTTCCGTGACCTCTTGCAATCACAATATGCGACTTCGCAAGTTCTTCTGCAACAGCATCCGCTAAATTCTGCGAACCGCACGAACCTTCAACAACAGCGATATGGGGGGCAAGAAGCTGACCTTCGGAATCAACCGTAACTATATCATCTTTTATCAAAGACTGCGCTACTGCGTAAGGAGGGTGAGCGTGAACAATTGCAAGATGCTTTGAAGCATTGTAAACCGCTGTGTGCACTCTCCACTCGCTTGAAGCAAATGGAGTAACCCTGCCGTTTAACGGCATCAGAACTATTTGTGCCGGGTCAGCATCCAGATAAGAACCGGTTTTTGTAATAAAGTAACCCGCATCGGTTCGAACACTCATATTTCCGAAGTTGCCTCCGACTAAGTGTTCGGAAAACAACCTCTGACCGATTCTTGAAAATGTTTCCTCGACGCTCATAATTCCTGATTAAGCAGAAGTGCTAAGATTGCCTTTTGAGCATGAAGACGGTTTTCAGCCTGATCCCAGACACCGCTCTGCATAGAGTCGATTACCTCATCTGTAATTTCCTCTCCCCTGTGTGCCGGCAGACAGTGAAGAACAATAGCGTCATCTGCTGCGCTCTTTAAAAGAGGCATATCAAGCTGATATCCTACAAAGTCTTTCAACTTTGTATCTTTAATCTCTTCCTCGCCCATTGAAATCCATGTATCCGTGTAAATCGCGTGAGCATCTTTTGCAGCTTTCTTTGGATTGTCATAGACGATAACTTTTCCGCCGTTATCGTTTGCAAATTTAATTGCCATTGGGTCAGGCTCGTATCCTTTGGGTGTACTTACGGCAATCTCCATACCCGTCTGGACAGATGCCATAATAAGCGAGTTGCAGACATTGTTGCCGTCACCTATCCACGCAATCTTAAGACCGTTAAGGTCGCCGAATTTTTCTTTGAGCGTAAGAGAGTCTGCCATAATCTGACAGGGGTGTTCCTTGTCGGAAAGAGCGTTGATTACCGGTATAGTTGCATATTTTGCGAACTCAGTAATCGTCTCGTGTTTATAGGTTCGCATAATTGCGCCGTGAACGTATCTGCTCATCACACGCGCGGTATCGGGAATAGTCTCCCCGCGACCCATCTGCGTATCCTTTGAGTTGAGATAAATCGCATATCCGCCGAGTTCGTGCATTCCCACATCGAATGAGATTCTTGTTCTTGTCGATGCCTTTTCAAAAATCATCGCAAGAGTTTTGCCCGCTAAAAGCGGGTGGGGAACACATGCATATCTCTGACGCTTAAGTCTTGCCGCAAGCGTCAGAATGTCTTCATATTCCTCTTCGGATAAATCAGTTATAGATAAAAAATTCCTCATTTCCTTAATTCCTTCATATGCGAGATGCGTTTTTCAAACAGTGCCTCTGTTCCCACATCTTTTCTGTATCTTACATTGCCTTTGACGTTTCGGCAGGCATTTTCAGCGTATCTTTCGGCTTCCTTAAGGGAGTCTCCAACCCCCACAAATGCCATTGTTCTTGAGGTGATTGTTTTAAGAACTCCGTCCTCTTCGACAACGTTTGCATAGTAAAGAACCGTGTTGTCAGCATCTCCTAAGGTAATGCTGTCTCCTGCGACAGGTTTTTCGGGGTAGCCTTTTGGGACAATATATTTGCAGACCGAAGCTTTCTTTTCAAAAGATACATCGGCTGCGGAAAGTTTTCCGCTGACAATATGCTCAACGATTTTAACGAAGTCAGAGTTAAGCAGAGTCAGAACGTTCATTGCTTCTGGATCGCCGAATCTTGCGTTGAACTCAATTACCTTAGGTCCGTCTCTTGTGTTCATGAACTGTCCGTATAAAACACCTTTGTATTGTGAACCCTCGGAAGCAAGAGCATCTACTGTCGCCTGCATAATCTTCATTGCCTGCGCATAGTCTTCGTTTGAAACGAACGGGAAGGTCTGAGTTTCAAGTGAATACGAACCCATTCCTCCTGTGTTTGGACCTACATCACCTTCAAAGGCTCTTTTGTGATCCTGAACAAGCGGCATTGGAACAAGCGTTTTTCCGTCGCAGAAAGCCATTAGGGTAAATTCTTCACCGAGAAGTCTCTCTTCAAGTATTATTATCTGGTTTTTAAGAGACAGCGCATATTCAACAGCTTCTTCGCGCGTGACCTGATCTCCCATTACCTTAACGCCTTTTCCGCCTGTAAGTCCTGTTGGTTTTACAGCTAAGTCACCCTGATATTTTTTGATGAATTCAGCCGCCTCCTCTGGTGTTTTACAAAGTTTGTATTCGGGGCATCCTGCAATATTGTATTTTTTCATAAGTTCGCGGCAGAATCCTTTGTCGGTTTCTATTTGTGCAGCCGATTTTACAGGACCTACGCAGCCTATACCGTTTGCTGTTAAGACGTCGGCAAGTCCTGCCTGAAGCGGAGCTTCTGGTCCGATTACAGCATATTTTATTGAATTCTTTTTTGCGAAATCAAGAACCGCGGAACAGTCTGTTTCTGCGTGAAGAAGAAACTCTTTTGAGATTTTTGCAATACCCGGATTCTTCTTTCCCATTACGCTGTATATTTCAGCGTCTTTGTTTTTATGGAGTGCCGAAGCGATAGCGTGTTCCCTTCCGCCCCCGCCAACAACTAAGATTTTCATGTATCCGTATATATTGAGACTACTAATTCAAAAAGTGTTTGTTAGATTCTCTGCAGTTGTGATAATTATAAATTTATTCCAAACAGGAATAAGTCCCGCGGATTTTTCCGCTGCGCATAAATACAGACTGAAGAGGATATCTGCTCCAGTGATTTTCGTAAGGACATTCGAGCACAGTTAAGTTTGCTTTATTTCCTTCGACTATTGTGTTTTTGATTCCCGCAAGTGAGAAGCCCTGCGTTGCCATATTCATAACCTGATTAACATCAACGCGGTATACAGTATGCAGAAATGCGCATTCTTTAAACATATTCGGTTCAACAAACATCACGTTGTCCGTGCCAAGATAAAGAGTACATCCGGCTTCAAGCATTTCTTTTACGGGCGGTTTTTCAGCGCTGTTTGTTACGCCGAGAATCCAGTTTGAGCGCGGACACAAAACAATAGGAATATTTTTGTCAGCTGCTTCGTGAATCTGTTTTTTGGAAAAGTTGGTCGCGTGAATAATTAAATCAGGTTCAAGCGAGAGGGCTGTATCAATATCTTTAGTATCAGCTTCCCCTGCGTGCACGGCAAAAAATTTTCCGGCTTTTCTTGCCTCTTCAACTATTTTTTCCTCGCCCGCTCTGCCTTTAGCATTTGACATTCCAAGACCGTCTGAAACAAATTCCCCTCCGTCGCGACCGAATATCATAGAGGTCATGTCTTTGGGAACAATTTTTTTCAAAAGTTCAGCTCCGTTAACCCCGCCCTCACGGAAATCTGCGAAACCGAGAGTTCCCGTATTTTTCATAAACAAAAGAGTTTCTGAAATTGCGCGGGCTAAAACATCATCCGAGGTTGAATTCAAAATTTTATGTTTGATGCCGTCAGGAGGCGAGACCAATTCCGCAAGCGGCCGGTCGACTTTTGTGTCCATTGCAACCGTATCTGCGACATGCGTATGCGCGTTGAAAAATGCTGGGAAAATCCATCGGTCTGATTTTTTATTTTTTGGGCATATTTCTTTTATTATGCCGTTTTCAACTACGATTTCGACGTTCTCAAACTCGAAATCGTCTCCGGTAAAAGCATTGCCGGATATTGTATAGGTGTTCATAACAGACCTCTTTTTTCCTCCTCATTTATATGTGTAGAGGATTAATATAATATGTTATGGCTAAAAAAACAGGCGGAAGAGGACCTTCATCATCAGCAGGTCTTGTCACATACTACGATGCGGATGATAAACACGCAATTCATATCAAACCAACCTATGTACTGGTTGCGGCAGCAATTATCGGCGTTTTTATCTACGTAATCAATCTTGTAATGTAAAGATTTCAGAAAAAGAAATATTATTTTTTACGACCCTTCGCATCTGGTGTCGTATTTATCGTTCAGCAGATTCTCTTTTACGACCGATTTCGGTTCAACAATTACATCGGGCCAGAGCCTAACGCCCGAATGAACGGTTACATTGTTTCTGATTACGGAGCGCGGACCTATAACTGTATTGTGCTCAATTGAGCAGTTGTCGCCTATGTTTGTATCAATGTCTACAATACTGCCCGATATTGTTGTGTTTGAGCCGATCACAACCCCTTTGTATATTGACGAAGAGAAGAGTTTCGCGTTGTTTTTGATAACACAGTTTTCTCCGACACTTGTATATGGTCCGATAATTACATTTTCACCAATTGTAACTCCGTTTCCGACAAGAACAGGACCTACTACGCGTGTTCCAGAGCCTAAAGTTATTCCGTCGCCGAAAGTAACAGGACCGGTAATGTGCGCATCCTTTACAGTGAGCGAGCCGGCAACGCTTGTCGAGATGTTTTCCTGAAGTTTCCATTTTTCAGCGGCGCGAAGCATCGCGGGGTTTCCTACATCAGTCCAGTTACCTCTCGCAAGCCAGCCGTTTATCTGGTATCCCTTCTCCATAAGAAGCGGAAACAGGTCTTTTGCGAAATCGAACTTTGTGTTTTCAGGTATAAACTCAAAAATCATCGGGTCGCATACGTAAATTCCCGTGCTTGCGAGATTTGAAAAAATCTCTCCGGGCGAAGGCTTTTCTCTGAATCTTCTGATTCGAAGTGATGCGTCGATTTCCGCAATTCCGAACTCGCGCGGGTCTTCAATACTGATTAAACCGATTGAGGTTACAGCGGATGAATTCATGTGGTCGCGGTAGAACTCAAGCAGATTCAAATCGGTCATGTGGTCTCCGCCTACAACCAAGAACGGAGCGTCGTCAAGATACTGCTGAGCATTTTTAACGCTTCCAGCTGTTCCGAGTTTAATTTCCTCGGAGACATAAGTTATGTTTGCTCCGTAAAGAGAGCCGTCTCCAAGGGCTTTCTGAATATCATCGCCAAGGTATCCTATTGTCAATACGATGTCTGTGAAGCCGAGATTTGCGAGATGCTTCACGAGATGGACTATTGACGGGGTATTTGCGATTGGGATGCAGGGCTTTGGTCTTTCAAAAGTTAAAGGACGAAGACGCGTCCCTTCTCCGCCGCACATAATACAGGCTTTCATTCTATTTATATTGAATTTATTACAATATTATCATGTGGATTCAATTTTTGGTGAATGAGATTGTCCTACTCAAGCATACTGCCCGATATTATACAAAGAATATATGCGGTTTACGATACAATATATACAGACAAAAGGTCAGAATATGTTTAAGCACTGTAATACACCTGTTAAACAGTTTATACCCAGAGCCGGTATGACCGTTAACGAACTAATAACCGAAATGGGAGAAGCCGGAGCCTACAACGGCGGAAGTATGTTCCACGCGGTTGAAGTCTACGAAAAAATGCTCACCGACCCGGATATGACCAAATTTTTCGGTCTTGCGGGCGCTATGGTTCCTGCCGGAATGGGCGGTGTTGTCTCAACGCTTATGGAAAAAGGACACATAGATGTCCTGACATCAACCGGAGCAAACTTAACCCACGACGTAATCGAAGCAATAGGCTGTCACCACTATCACGGAAAAGCAGAAGTTGATGATCTACAGCTCAGAAAAGATGAGATTAACAGAATCTATGATGTATTCCTCCCAAACGAAGCATACGAAGAGCTTGAAGGATTTATTCAGGATGTTTACTCAAGCCTTCCCGAGCAGCCCATTACAATCAGCGCCCTGCTTCGAAAAATCGGAGAAGAACTTGACACAGGAATTCTCGCAACAGCGGCAAAACATGATATTCCGGTATACTGCCCTGCATTTCAGGATTCGGTCTTAGGTCTTCAGTACTGGATGTACTCGCAGTTCCATAAAAGAACAATACTTGACGCAATCGGAGATATGCACAACCTGCTGAATCTTGCATTCAATGTCAAGAAAGCCGGAGCGCTTTTAGTCGGAGGGGGTGTTCCAAAGAACTTTACTCTCCAGACTATGCTTATGACACCAAACTCATTCACATACGTAATACAGCTTACCGGAGACCGCCCCGACCTTGGCGGACTTTCCGGCGCAACACTTGACGAGGCGAAATCATGGGGAAAGATTGGAGACGGTGGAACTGGTGTCACTGTTTACGGAGACGCAACAATCAATCTGCCGATTCTCACAGCCGCAACGCTTGAGAGACTGGAGAAAAAATAAATGGCTGATTTGATTCTTGCGCTTGATGTTAAAGGTTCTGCCGAAGCGGTTCGCATAACCAACGCCTGCGAGGGAGAACTTGATGCAATAAAAATCGGATATCCGCTTGTTCTTTCAGCAGGTCTTGAAATAGTTAAAGAACTCTCAAAAGCTGAAATCCCCATAATAGCGGACTTCAAAGTAGCGGATATCCCAAACACCAATAAACTCATCTGCGACGAAGTTTTTTCGGCAGGCTGCTTTGGAATTATCACTCACGCTTTCTGCGGTCACGACTCGCTTGCGGCAATAGTTGATTCGGCTCACGATTACGGCGGGGAAGCCTACGTTGTCTGTGAAATGAGTCACCCCGGAGCGCTTGATTTTCTTTCCGGAGCAAACGCCGAAAAGATGGCAAAGATGGCAAAAGATGCGGGAGCGGACGGAATTATAGCACCGGCAACAAGACCGGAAAGAACGGCTGTTCTTCGAAACATCATAGGAAACAAAATGAAGATTTGTTCACCCGGTGTGGGCGCGCAGGGAGCACAGCCCGAAGACGTCAAAAAATACGTTGATGCAATAATCGTCGGCAGAGCAATTTATGAATCACCAGACCCGAAGAAAGCAGCGCACGATTTTAAAATAAGATGTCTTTGAATTGAGTTACCTATGTAACTCAATAAAATTACTGTATTTTGATTGTTGTGAGTTTTACAGACTCAACGCCTTTTAATGCCATAAGACGCTCGGCAAGTTCCTTGAGCGCTTTTGCATCGCCTCTTACGAGAATTACCTCAAGACATCTTTCGTCTGTAACGTGAGAATGAATCGTTGATTGAACAATCCCGCGGTTGCCGTGCTGAATTTCGGTAATGGCTTCCATCAACCCTCTCTGGTCGTGATCGTAAACCATAGTAATAACGCCCTGTCTCTCGCCCGAAACATCATTCATCCACTCGTAATACGTAATGTATGAACGGATTGCGTCTCTGATGCCTTCAGAGCGTGATGAATACCCGCGCTTGTCAATGATTGAATCAAACTTCACCAAAAGATTTTCAGGTAACGATATACCTATGCGTGATAAATCCGAATCTCCTGCCATATGATATTATTTATCGGTAGGTGTATTTTAGTGTTATTACTTAATCTGAATAATACAATGCTGAGTATTACTTGGTATCATTAATCATCTCGATAAGCCCCTCTCCGTCTTCAACGTCCTTGAGGCGCTCTTCTCCAATAACAAGCGTCTTGCCTATTTTTTTCTCTTTGGAATAATCGGAAACCACGCAAAGAGAATGTGTTCCGGAAATCTGCGATATGTTTCCGATAAGTTCCGCACGCTGAACAGACTTCGCACCGTTTCCGTAGCAGGTGAGAATAGTCTCATCCTCGTAAACCGCAAACGCGTGGAACGGAGCTCTCCTCAGTTCATGAACATTTATCCCTATTGACCTAAGATGGTCTTCGGGTTTTTCCTGTTTTGACTCGTCTGTGTGCCCGGAAGCAAGAGCTGCGGGGGTTTTTGCCTCTTCCGCGGGCACATATTTGAACAAATCAATAGGCATCACTATATCTTCGTCGAAAAACTCTTCAAGCCTCATCGCCATATCAAGAGTTGTTCCCATACCTCCTTCGTATTTTGAAATTGTTCTGCGCGACACCCCCAGAGCGTGAGCTAAATCGCCCAAAGACATCGACAACTTCTCGCGCTTCTCGCGAAGTTTGTCGGCGTTGATATTTACATAAAGACCTCCGGGAGAAGCGTAAACCAGAGGCAGTTCACCTTCCGAAAGATAATCATACAAAGTCGCCGGAGACACAGCGTTAATTCCGTAACGAAGATAAATTGCTCCGCGCTCTAAAGGAACATCACGTGCGCGCTCGCCAATAATAATTGGGACAGCTCCCAGATGTTTTGCTATCTTATCCAAATCCCACGCAACATCCTCGTTAACGCTGTCTATTTGCGAAACTACCTTGACAACCAAGAGGTTCTCCTGATTGGATGTCATCAGGTCGAAACTCCTCGGACGGATTTCACAGCGTTCCGAGACGTTATATCCTGCCATCAACAGGATACTGACCACATTTTGAAGCAGTCTGTCGTTTGACATTCGTGTATATAATTCTATTATAGTATTGCGGTTCAATAAATTATTATCGGTTATGCTTCTCGGAATTGACGATACTGATTCTCCAAACGGAATGTGCACCACATATCTTGGGGCACTCATCGCACGAAAACTGCGAAGCAGCGGGTATTTTGTTAACAATATGAGGCTTGTCAGGCTGAATCCCAATGTAATCTGGAAGACACGCGGAAACGCGGGAATCTGCATTGAGACAAACGCACCGAAAGAATATTTGTTCAGCCTCGCCTGCGAATACGTCGATAAATACGCAATGTTTGACTGCGAAAATACAAATCCGGGCGTTGTTGTGGTTGAGACAAAACCTCCTGCGGATTTTTATCAAAAAGCTCTGCGCGAGTTCTGCACGATTGAAGAAGCGGAAGAGAGACTGAATGAAATCGGCGCGCTCTATAAAGGATACAAAAATAAGCGCGGACTAATCGGTTCACTTGCTGCGGTGTCTTCTGTTCTGCCCGATAAAACATATGAGTGTCTGTCATACAGATATTTCGATAAATGCGGAACACCTCGCGAGTTTGAAGAGGATGGGTTTTTTGAGTGCGAGAAAGCAACAGCACCAAATACGTGGGATACTGTAGACTTTAAACTGCACAAAGTCATCTGTATCCCTCACGGAAAAGATCCTGTGCTTTACGGAATCAGAGGCGAATCGCCAGAATTTGTCCGCGAAGCCGCAGGCTATCTGAAAACGGAAGAACCTGAGTTTATTCAGGTCTGGGAAACCAATCAGGGAACTGATGCGCATATTATTCACTCGCGCGAATTATTTGAAGGCGGTTCATTCTGTTTTGAAGGGGTTGTTGATTCAGCGCCCGAAACTCAAAGAGGCGGACACGTCAGTTTCGGAGTTGACGGCGTTAAGTGTTTCGCGTTCGAGCCGACGAAATATTTTCGTGACGCAGTAAGAGAACTTGTCGTTGGCGACAAAGTAATAATCTACGGCAGTTACCAAAACGGAGTTATGAACGTTGAAAAATTCTATCTTGCAGAAACAGCATCGGTTGAAAAAAGAGAATCCCCAAAATGCCCTGTCTGCGGCGGAAGAATGACTTCTGCAGGTAAAGGCAAGGGCTACAAATGCAGAGACTGCTCGGCAAGAATTCGCGAGGTTGACGAAGTCAAAAGAAATATCTCTGTCGGCTGGTATGAAGTTCCTCCGGGTTCAAGAAGACATTTGGCAAAACCTGTGTGCAGGTTCGGTTAAAATAGAGTCGATAAAAAAATTTATTTTTAGTTTTTCAGGCATACGAGAAGGTCATCGCATCTTTTTGTGATGTTTTCAGCGGCTTCCTTAATTACTGCAACAGGGTCTTTATTGCTTCCCGATTTAATGGTCACAAGCAGTTCCGGGTCGGAGAACTGGAACTTAATCACATATTTTGCAACATCTACTGTGGGGTCAAGGAGAATTTCTTCTACAAGGGCATTCATAAATGTGTGTCCCTCGCCTTCGACAACCATACGTATTTTATCTTTTTCAAGCTCAGTAATCTTCAGCTTCATTGTCTTAATAATTAGGTCTGGCAATGCTATATATTTGTGGGATAAAAAACCCGTACAATAGGGTAACCCTTATCTTTATTGAACTCCAATCTAATAGGATGCTAAGGGTTGGCATGACAAAGTGTGTCATAGTGCCCGCGGTAATAAACAAGGACTAAAAATAATGTTTTGGAACGAAAAACTGGAAACCCTAAAGGGCAAGGCATTGGAAGAACATCAACTGAAGAAACTAAAGGAGACAGTGCGTCTCACGCAGAATATCGGTTTCTACAAAAAGATGTTTAACGATGCCGGAATTAAACCGGAAGACATCAAAACACTGGACGACTTAAGAAAAATACCGTTCACGAAAAAATCAGACTTAAGAGGAGGCTATCCGTTCGGTTTCCTCGCAGTCCAAATGAACAAAGTCAACAGAATCCACACAACGTCGGGAACAACGGGCAAGCCGACTGTTGTTGCATATACCAAAAAAGATTTGGACACGTGGTCTGACTTACTCGCAAGAAACTTTACAATGGTCGGGCTTAAGGCAGGAGACATTTTCCAGAACGCAGCAAACTATTCCCTATTTACCGGAGGTCTCGGAATCCACATGGGTGCTGAAAAAATCGGATGTGCTGTAGTTCCTTCAGGCGTCGGAAACACCAAGCGCCAGATTGAAATGATAGAAGACTTCAAAGTCAGAGGTCTTCACTGCACACCAAGCTACGCAATGCACTTAACCGAAGTCGCCGAAGAAATGCACGCCGATTTAAGTTCTCTTGAAATCGGATGTTTCGGTGCTGAAGCCTGGTCGGAAAATATGAGAAAAGATCTGCAGAACAGACTTGGCGTAAAAGCCTACGACAGCTACGGTATGAGCGAACTCTTCGGTCCTGGAGTCGCTTTCGAATGTCCCGAGCAGAACGGCCTGCATATCTGGCACGACTGTTACATAGTTGAAATCATCGACCCACAGACGGGTGAAAATCTCGGTGTCGGTGAGAAAGGTGAATTAGTAGTAACGCCAATCTGTAAAGAAGCAATGCCCCTGCTTCGTTACAGAACAGGGGACATTACAATGCTGATGGACGATGAATGTCCGTGCGGCAGAGGTCAGAAGATTGCGCGTCTGTTTGGAAGAAGCGACGATATGCTGACAATTAGGGGAATCAACGTGTTCCCGAGCCAGATTGAACACGTCTTAAAGAATATCCCCGAGGTTGGAGACCAGTTTATGGTTTATGTCGACAGAGTCAATCACCTCGACGAAATGAGTATCGAGGTTGAGATGAACAAAACGATATTCTCCGGTGAACTCTTTGACCTGACCAGACTTCAGAACAAAATTGCACAGGCTCTCCATGATACGCTCACCCTGCGTGCAAAAGTAAATCTGGTTGAGCCCGGCTCTCTCCCGCGCTTTGAAGGTAAAGCGAAGAGAGTAATTGACAGAAGAGTAATTTAAGAATGAAATACTATAACGAAAAAATCGAAACACTGCCGAAAGATGAACTCGAAAAACTTCAGTATCAGGAGTTGAAAACTCTTGTAACAAGACTGTTCGGCAATTCGAAATTCTACCACGATAAAATGAAGGAAGCGGGTGTTTCCCCGGACGATATTAAGTCAATATCAGACATCACCAAGCTTCCGTTTATGAAAAAGACTGACCTCCGCGATAATTATCCAGATAAATTAGTATGCGTTCCCCACGAAGATCTCGTGAGATACCACGTGTCGTCGGGAACAACCGGTAAACCTACGGTTGTCGCATATACCAAAAACGATATTGAATTATGGGCGGAAGCCGTTGCCCGCTCGCTTACATCCTGCGGACTTTCAAATAAAGATACTATTCAGGTCTGTTACGGATACGGTCTGTTCACAGGAGGTCTCGGACTTCACTACGGCGGAGAAAAAATCGGCGCAACTGTGATTCCCGCATCAACAGGGAACTCGCAGAGACAGATTGAATTGATTCAAGATTTGGGAACTACGGCTGTAGCCTGTACACCGTCTTACTTCATTCACTTAATTGATGTCGCGAAAAAGATGGGAATCGACCTGAACAAAGATACAAAACTCAGAACCGCAGTTCTCGGCGCTGAGCCTTGGACTGACGAGATGCGCAAATACATCTTTGAGATGTCGGGCGTTACCGCACATAACATCTTCGGAACTTCCGAACTCTCAGGACCTATGTTTTCTGACTGCAGTGAGCTTAACGGTATGCATATCTGCGGAGACATTGCATATACGGAAATCATTGACCCGAAAACAGGCGAACAGCTTCCCGCAGGAGAAAAAGGAGAACTGACAATAACGGTTCTTAAAAAAGAGGCAATCCCGATGATTCGCTACCGCATAGGAGACATCACTTCAATTATTGAAGGCGACTGCCCATGCGGAAGAACTTCACCGAGAATAGACAGACTTCAAGGACGTGTTGATGATATGCTGATTATCAGAGGCATCAACGTTTTCCCGTCGGCTGTTGAACACGCTCTCTTGAAAAATTCGTTCCTTACAAGCCACTTTATGATTGAGGTTTCGCGCAAAGGTCCGCTCGATGATATGCTTGTAAAAGTTGAGTTAAAGCCCGAAGCAATGACAGATAGTATCAACGGTCTTATCGAAATGCAGGGAATTACCGAGCGCACGCTTCGCGACGCTTTGAATGTTTCCGCAAGAGTGGAGCTTTGTCCGCCAAACACCCTTCCGCGTTTTGAGGGTAAAGCAAAACGTGTTACAGATTTGAGGAGATTATAAAATGACAGATGAGTTCATTATTAAGCAGCTGTCAATCTTTGCCGAGAACAAATCGGGAAAGCTTGCGGCTATTGCGAAGATTTTTCTGGATACGGGCGTTTCGATTCACGCGTTTAACATAGCAGAGGCTAACAATTTCGGTGTTGTCCGCGCTATCGTTGATAAGCCGGAAGTAGCGTTTGAGCGTTTCGCAAAAGAGAATTATGCTCTGCAGTATACGGATGTTCTGGCAATTAAGATGAAGGACGTGCCCGGAGGACTTTACGAAGTAGCAAACCTCTTGGGCAAACTTAACATCAACATCGAATACGCCTACGCTTTCCGCGCAGGAGAATACGGTGCGCTGATTGTTAAGGTCGCAAATCCAAGAGAAGCCGCTGTAAAAATAATTGAGTCCGGGCTTGAACTTCTTCCGGCGAAAAATTATAACTTCTAATTTTTTTAATAGGACTTGGGCAGTATCAGAACCAAGAGATTATCATAACGATTGGGCAAACTCAATATATCAAATAAATCTGCTTAAAATCACCGTCTGCAAACTAAAGATATATCCTTTATCAAAACAAATTCTCAGTTACTAAAATGTTACCCGAAGAGATTGACGCAATAATTTCCGTATATCCCAAAGAAATGGAATATGCTCTTGCTATTCTGCAGGATATGCAGCATAAATTCGGCTGCGTCCCAAGAGAGGGAATGGAAGCTGCTTCTGCTTATCTGTCGTGTCCTGTGTCCCATCTCTATTCAATGGTAACCTTTTACAAAGCGCTTTCGCTGAAACCGAAAGGAAAACACATTATAAAAGTCTGCGACGGAACAGCCTGCCACATAAAAAAATCAATCGATATCTCAGAAGAAATCTGCAAAGAACTTAACATCCGCCCGGGCGACACAACTAAAGACGGAGTCTTCTCACTTGAACTTGTAAACTGTCTTGGAACGTGCGCTCTTGCTCCCGTGATGCTTGTCGACAACAAATACTTTGGAAAAGTAACAAAGCGCAAAGTGAAATCAATTCTCGCGAAGTATCGAACGGAGGAGAAAAAATGACAAAACGAATACTCGTCTGCTGTGGTCCAGGATGTGTTGCCGGCGGCAGTCTTAAAATTGCCGATAAACTCAGGAAAGCTGTTACAGATTTTTCAGCCGACGCGGAAACAATTTGTCAGGTCGATAACACAGGCTGCAGCGGGCTTTGCGAACTCGGACCAATCGTTAGAATAATGCCTGACGATATAATGTATTATCTGGTCAAATCTGCCGACGCGGAAGAGATTGTTAAAAAAACAGTCATCGGCGGAGAACTTATTGAGCGTCTGCTCTATAAGCCTGACGGAAAACTTGCGGTTCATCAGAATGAAAATCCGTTCTACGCCCAGCAGACAAAAGTTGCTCTGAGAAACACAGGAATTATCAATCCGCGCGATATTGACGAATACATAAGCCGCGGCGGATACGAAGCGCTGAAAAAAGCACTTAAGATGAAGCCCGAAGAGATTCTTGCAGAAGTCGATGCCTCGCGCATCAGAGGAAGAGGCGGCGCGGGGTTTCCGACAGGCAGAAAATGGCGCAGCGCTGTAGCCGTAGATGTTTTTCCCAAATACGTCGTCTGTAACGGAGACGAGGGTGACCCCGGAGCTTTCATGGACGGCGCGATTCTCAACGGAGACCCTCACAGTGTAATTGAGGGGATGGTTATCTGCGCTCTTGCAGTCGGCTCTGAACGCGGCTACATGTATATACGCGACGAATATGTTCTGGCTTTGGACAGCGTGAAGCGCGCGCTTAAATCCGCTGAGTCACGCGGTTTTATCGGGGAGGATATTCTCGGCTCAGGAAAAAAATTCATCCTTACGGTTGTCAGAGGAGGCGGAGCTTTCGTCTGTGGAGAATCCACCGCACTGATGAAATCCATTGAAGGAAAAGTCGGAGAGCCGAGAGCAAAATATATTCACAGCGTTGAACGCGGGTTATGGGATAAGCCGACTGTGTTAAACAATGTTGAGACGTTTGCAAATATTCCTGTAATCATAAACGAAGGCGGTAAAAAATTTTCAGAGACAGGCACTGAAAAAAGCACCGGAACGAAGGTATTCGCTTTGGTAGGTAAAGTCAGACACACGGGACTTGTTGAAGTTCCGATGGGCGTTACCCTCAGACATTTGATTTATGACATAGGCGTAGGAATTCATAACTAGAGACCGTTTAAAGCGGTTCTGTCTGGAGGTCCTTCGGGAGGAAGTCT
>JAUNXW010000009.1:0-12642 GCA_030539595.1 Methanocorpusculum sp.
TTGTGCTTGTCGCAATTATTTCAGCCGTTGTCATGGGAATGACCGGCAATGTAGGACAGACATACACAGTTGGTGTTAAAGTAGTTAACAATGATTCAAATACAATTGTAACTATCACTGGTGGAGACTATAATAAAATGTCCAAATACTATGTTGTAAATGCAGAAGGTCAAGAAGTAAACAAGACAGATGCAATTGCAGTAGGAGTTCCATTTGGATATACAAAACGTACTGGTGAAACAACTATCGTCGGTACTTTCTCAACGGGCAACCAGACAATCTGGTCAGGCACACTCAACTAAACATAATCTAACCAGATTATCCCAGAACAAAAAGCCCCTCACCTCTGAGGGACTTTTACAAATTTTGCTGTTTTAAAAAATTTAAGAAAAAAATCCCTGCCCGCTCTGCCTCACCCCAAAAAAATATCGCGAGCTTATCATTCGCATAAAAAAAATCTGAGCCTGGCAGGACAAATGCGGTGAAGAAAAATTGTCGGGCGGGGATTTTTAGAATGAGATGAGGCGTTTCCATCTGCACAAAAGATATTTCATTGTAAGGACAAATAATAACTAACAAAAAAATCAATGTCTCCTCCCTACAAAAGCATCAAAGAGGACGTCCTCAAAAAATTAGAAACAAACTTATCTGAGATACGTGAGCGTTTCGGAATTGAAACAATTGGCATTTTCGGCTCAGTTGCAAGAGGAGAAGACACATCTGAATCTGACATAGACATACTCTACAAATTTTCAACAAAAACAATACGCCTGCGTCAGTTCATGGGTCTCAAAGAATATTTAGAAGATTTATTTGAAAGAAATGTTGACCTCATTGGAATAAACTGGATTGAACCATCAATACGACCGTATATAGAACAAGATATGATTCTGTTCACTCAAGAGGTGGTCGCCGCATGAAATCCGATATAATATATCTGAATCACATAGTTGACAGGTGTAAAAATGTATTGAGGATAACCTCACAACTGACCAAAGAGGATTTCTATAATAATCAGGATGCTCAGGATTTAGTTATCCGCTCACTTGAAATAATAGGTGAGACGGAACGCTTTAGCGTTCTCAGTTGAGCAAATCTAAAGGATTTGCGATTGCGACAACTCATATTTCTGATGAGTTCAAATCCACTCACACAGATATTTTATGGAAAGATATTAAAAATTTCAGAAACGTAATGATACACCAGTATTTCCGTATCGATATGGAATTTGTGTGGGGAACTGCAACTGAAGATATTCCAATTCTTCAAAAACAAATTGAAGAATCTCTGAATAATTCAAAATAATATTGTCGGTCTCTGCTTTTTGTAATGTTAAAAAATGTTGGGCAGAGGGAAACGTACGAGTGAGGAGAATTATAATGATTAATACTATTTCATAAATTTAATTTCGGCTTCTTCAAGATAGCGTATATAATCTTTATCTGCTTTTGAAAGAAGAGAGTTCTGTATCTCATGATATTTTTTGTATTCCTGTTTTGCTTTTTTCTCAGCAATTTCACTGCTGACAGTTCCGGCATTTTTTAGAATATTATGTTTTGATAGTCTCAGAAATCCATCTAATGTCTCTATCCAGTCTTTCATGTACATTGGAATGTGTCTTCTTGCCTGCATTTCAGCAAATTCAAGATATGCAGAGACGATACTGTTAAGTGCTTCTATCTCAGCCTTGTTACAATAATTTTTTGCTACTAACGCATCAGATTGTTTTGGTTTATCCCCCGCATATGTCAGCAATCCCATATTCGGTTTTGCAGAGTCTGCACTGAAATAGATTTTCTCTGCCGCAGTCTGACCGTGCGCTGCCCAATGCATTTTGTTTTGTACGGTTTTGAAGAATAATACCGAGTTATTTGTTTTTGGATTATAGTCGATGCTTGTGGCATATATGTCCAGAACTTTGCGCCAGAATATTTTTTCAGATGTTCTTATGTCTCGTATTCTGTCAAGAAGTTCATCAAAGTATACACCCTCTCCATTTCGTTTTAGGAATTCATCGTTTAGTACAAATCCTTTTTTCATGTATTCTTTAAGTAAGTTTGAAGCCCATATTCTGAATTGTGTGCCTCTTAGTGATTTTACACGGTAGCCTACTGAGATTATTACGTCTAAGTTGTAGTATGTTACCTGATATGTTTTTCCGTCATTTGCAGTTGTTGCAAAATCTGCAACAACTGATTTCTGTTCAAGTTCACCTTCCTCAAATATATTTTTTATATGGCGAGATATTGTTGATTTGTTTTTTTGAAATAGGTCGGAGATTTGATTTAATGATAACCATACGGTGTCTTCATCAAATGTTACGTCTATTTGTGTTAATCCATCCTGTGTCTGATAGATTATCAGTTCAGATGTTTGGGATTTCATTGTTCTTATTATGTCTGTGTTGAGTTATTATTGTTTTTATGCAGATAAAACTGCACGATGCGGGGAGAATTGCGAAGCAATTTTCCCTTCCTCATTTTATCATTCTATAAAAATCCCCGCACGACATTTTTTCTTCACCGAATTTATCCCGCCCTGCTCTTATTTTTTTATACGAATGAGAAGCCCGCGATATTTTTTTTTAGATGATGCAGGGCAGGCAGGTATTTTTTTCTTAAATTTTTTAAAATAGCAAAATTTGTAAAAGTCCCTCAGTGGTGAGGGGCTTTTTGTTCTGGGATAAGTCAGTTGGGTTATTATTTTGTAACTGTTAATGTTCCAGTCCAGATAATTTCCTGCTTACCGTCAATAGTGCCAACAATGTTGTACTCATGTGCCAGACCATCATTGTTCGTAAGCGTGAGTACGTATATTGTACCTAATGTGGGTCCTTTTGCTGCATCAATTGTAGGATCGGTTGTTGATGAGGTAACTGTACCACCTGTTACTTCTATTGCAGAAACTTTAGCATAATCTCCGCCAGTAAACACAACATTAATCTTATCTGTTGTATCTGTAGTTACTTTAAGTCCAACAACGTGTGCTGTCCCTACATTGCCGGTCATTCCCATGACAACGGCTGAAATAATTGCGACAAGCACAACGGTGATTGCCACAAGCAGAATTGTACCGATAACCGGTGAAACTGCGCTGTCTTTCTTTGAATCTTTCTTCATATGATTTCTCCAGAGATTTATTTAATAAATATTATGACAGGGTATCATATGTAGCGGAATTTTTCCAATGCCAAAACCTTTAGGTTTCTTAGTTAAGAGTTGAAGACTTGTGATGGGGTCTCGATAAATAAAACCCCTGTCCAACAGATTTTCTACGACTTGACAAACTCAAACTCACCCATTCAATTAAACAAATCTTCAAGAGGGATAAAAACCAATAATATAGAATCATGTGCTTAGAAGAGGTGGTTACGGATGAGACTGGCGCTTGTAGTCAACCTCCTTCACGAGCACGCAGAGTTTTTTACAGGTCTGCTGACACTGATAATTAGTGTTGCTCTGTCGTTTATCGCAGGAATTTATCTGGGTTCGGTATCTGCGATTCTCGTATTAATCCCGGGACTTATGGTTCTTGTAACTCCGTCAATAAATATGCGCGGAGCGATAGCCGGAATTTTAACCTCTCGTCTGTCTTCTTCCATGCACTTGGGCGACTTTTACATAAAGTTCGGCAAAGAAACCGAACTCGGAGACAACTTAAGGGCATCAATAATTCTTACCGTCATAATTTCCATAGTTCTGGCTTTAATCGGCAAGGCAATCTGTCTAATTACTGGAACTGAAGTAATCGGAATTATTGAAATGATTATTATCTCAGTAATATCAGGAACAATTTCCGGGATTGTTGTCACGCTCGTTGGAATTGTAACAAGTATTTTCTGCTACAAAAAAAGTATGAACCTCGACATGGTCGGAGCTCCGGCAGTGACAACTGTAGGAGATATTATTACTCTGCCGTCTCTTGTCGTGACCGCTGTGCTCGTAATGCAGCTTCCTTTTGCCGGAAAAGCTGTTCTTGGCGGGATTGTTCTTGCGCTGCTTATCTGGTCTGTAGTTTCAATAAAAACCGGCACGGAAACAGTCAAAGCAGTTTTAAAGGAAGGTCTGCCGCTTTTAATTCCGCTGTCGATTCTCGGAATTGTTGCCGGAGTATTATACACAAACGGTCTTGAGAGCCTTATTGCCTCAGCTGCTGTGCTGATTTTAATTTCTCCGTTTATGAACGGCTGCGGTTCTATCGGTGGAATTCTTACTTCACGTATTGGAACTGAAATGCATATGGGTCTTATTGACCCGAATATTTTTCCGCAGAAGACTGTGATGAAGCACTTCGGCGAAAATTACGTCTACGGAATAATTATTCTGATAATTATGGGAGTGATGTCTCATTTTTCGGCACTTGCCTTCGGTATTTCAACGCCCGGACTTTTGCCTATGGTTGAACTGACAATAATTGCGGGACTGATTGTTATCACAGTTATGAATCTGCTAGGATACTATACGGCGGCTGTTGCTTACCGCAGAGGTTATGACCCTGACAATTTCGGTGTCCCGGTTGTTACAAGTTCAATTGATTTGATTGGAGCGACTGCGCTGCTTCTTGTGATGGCGCTGCTGTTTGTTTGAGTTGTTAATTCTACAAACTCCCTCAATGTTTATCAACATACAAATCCAATATAATTCCTCATGACCGAAACGGCACAATTACATAACATGACGGACTACGAGGAAACCTACTCCACGTTCTCCATTCCCGTGCCGGAGTATTACAACTTCGGGTTCGATGTTGTTGATGCATGGGCAAAAAAAGACAGAAACAAGCTTGCGATGATCTGGACAAATCAGGAGGGCAAAGAGAAGTACTTCACTTTCCGCCACTTTATGAACATGTCCAATCAGGTTGCAAACATGATGTTCAAACAAAACATCGGCAAGGGCGACCGCGTAATGATACTATTACCGCGTGTTCCCGAGTGGTGGACGTTTGCACTCGCCGCAATCAAAATCGGAGCGGTATTCTGTCCTTCGCCTGTAATTCTCACTCCGCACGACCTGAAGTACCGCATTAATCAGGGCAAGTTCAAGATGATTGTAACAAACACAGAAAATGTTTGGAAGATAGAAGAAATCACAAAAGACTGCCCGACACTCAAAGTAAAATTCTTAACTGACGGAGATCTCTCAGGATGGATAAACTATCAGAAAGAACTTGTTTATCCTGCAAGAGCCTCTACAAAGTTAATACCGCTTGCAAGAGCTATCAGAACAAAATCATCAGACCCGATGATGATTTTCTTCTCCTCCGGAACATCTGCCGACCCTAAGATGGTTCTTCATAACCACTCGTATCCGCTCGGGCACATCGTCACCGGAAAATTCTGGTACGACTTAAACGAGACCGATTTGCACTTCACTGTCGCGGACATGGGCTGGGGAAAATCCTCATGGGGTAAATTCTACGGTCCGTGGATGCAGGGCGCGTGTGTTTTCGTTTACGACTATCACGGTAAATTCAATGCAACCGAACTTCTTCCACTGATTGAGAAATATGAAATCACAACCTTCTGCGCCCCGCCGACAATATACAGAATGCTAATCCTTGCAGATCTTGGAACATTCGACTTCTCACAGCTCAGACACTGTGTTTCAGCAGGTGAAACCCTTAACCCTGAAGTTAATCGTGTATGGGAAGAGGGGACAGGACTGAAAATCTACGAGGCTTACGGACAGACCGAGACAGTTATGGTTATCGGAACTTTCCCATGTATTGAACACAAGCCGGGTTCTATAGGAAAACCCGCGCCGGGCTGGAAAGTTGAACTTCACGACGAGGACGGCAAACCTGTCAAAGCAGGTGAGGAAGGAAAAATTGCAATCCGCACAAAAGACCCGTCACCTGTAGGCCTCTTCAAGGAATATCTTGACGATGCGCAGGCAACATCAAAAGTCTTTGTCGGCGACTGGTATTACACAGGCGACAAGGCAGTGATGGATGAGGAAGGCTACTTCTGGTTCAAGGGACGTGACGATGATATGATTAAGTCGTCAGGCTACAGAGTGTCTCCTGCAGAAGTTGAGTCGGCTTTGATTGAGCACCCATCAGTTAAGGAGTCTGCTGTTGTCGGAAGTCCCGATCCAATCAGAGGAGTTATCGTTAAGGCGTTTGTTGTCTTAAAAGACGGATGGACAGGTTCGGATGATTTAGTCAAGGAACTTCAAAACCATGTTAAAAGAACTACCGCACCGTATAAGTATCCGCGTGCGATTGAGTTTGTCGATGAGCTGCCGAAGACGATTTCTGGTAAGATTCGCAGAGTTGAACTCAGAAATCTTGAACTGAAGAGATACAGCGAACTTAACCACGGTGAAGCCGATAACTCTCAGTAATTTTTTTTTACAAATATTAATATCGTTGCTAAATAAAAAAGCCGAACGGGAAAAACCCGTCGCAGCTTTTATTTAAAACTACCCTTATCTAAAAAATTATACGGATTTTACCGAATCTGCTTTTCTGTGCTCAAACCTTCCAATAACAACCGTAAGAATGATTCCGACGAATGCAAATGCTGCCGCAAGAAGCGCCGCATAAATAAAACCTGTTCCCGATGCAACAAAAACAGAGTAAATACCCATAAATAATGAAGAACCGATACAGCCCGCAATCTGGAAACCTGTACTCATAACGACAACTCCGTGAGGAATAATATCAGGCGAAAGTCTTGAAAGTGCAAAACTCTGCACGGGACCAATTATCAGAGCCGAACCGCAGATAACAGGGATATACAGCAGGGCAATGAGCCACATAAGACCTGAACTTATTGTCATAACAATAGCAATAAGAGCCGCTGTTATCAGAATAAAACCGAGAGGCAGAAGAACTTTAACTCCTCTTTTGTCGTAGGCTCTGCCTGCAAGAGGCGCTACAATACAGGACAGAAGAATTGCAGGGAACAGAATAAGCGAGGCAAGCATTGCGTCTGCGCCGAGTATCCCCTGAAGATAAATCGGGAGAACAATATTCATTGAAAATATTACAATCAGCGAAATCATATTTATGATGACGCCGATTCTGAAAACTCTGACACCGAGAGGTTTTAAGTTGATGAGCGGATTGGGAATTTTGTTCTGACGAACAACAAAAATCACAAGACATACAATTCCAACGACCGCAGATATTGCGGAAATTAAAATATTTCCCGCAAACGATGTTGATATTGCATAAAGTATTCCAATCAGGGCAAAACTGATGAGTATTGTTGAGAGGATGTCGAGTTTAGGTTTTGTAAGCTGAGCGATGTTCGGGAGTTTGACAAGCGCCGAGATAAAGCACAGTGCGCAGAGTGCGGTAAACACCCAGAAAAGTATATGCCAGTTTCCGCTCGAAACCGATAACAGACCGCCCGCAACAATTACACTGAGCGAAGGCCCTAAAGTTGTCATTGCCCCTACAATTCCGAGATACCTTCCGATTACCTGAGGCGCGGCGGCTTCAAGAGTAATATTCATCCCTATAGGAATAAGGACGCCTGTTCCAAGCGACTGAATTATTCTGCCGATTAAAAGCGTCTGGAAATTTACTGCAAGAGCCGCGATTATGCTTCCGATAATCAAAAGTCCCACAGAGCCGAGAAATAAGTATCTGGTTTTTAGATTTCTGTAGAGAAATGCGGAAACAGGAACCATTACAGCCGCTCCAAGCATATATGCGGTTGTAAGCCACTGAACAGTGTTTTCATCGATTAACAGGTCACTCATTATGGGTGTGAAGGCAACGTTCAGATAGGTCTCGTTGAATGTTGCGATAAATGCGGCGAATGCCGCTATAAACAGGATGACCTTGGGATTGAATGATTTATTCTGCATAATTATAGACTCCGTCTATTCTGATAAAAAGAAGTACATTACTGACAAAATCCGTTACGGGTGTACATAACCGAGATCTTATTTATCTAAGATGACTTTATTGTTTAAGTTGTGCAAGGATATAAAATTATTTTTGAGATAATTAATAATAAAGTATTTAATCAGTATCAACTCGCTCGCCAAATATTGATAAACACAGCACGCCAAGATATTTGTATGCGTGAGTTTCAGCAATTCAAACTGAACGGAATAGTTTCAAACGACACAATGCGTGCCATTGACAAAAATGCTGACGCTTATAATGTCTCATCCTCACAAAGAATGGAGTCTGCCGGAACAATACTTGCAGAACATCTTAGAATACTTCAGCCCGATTCGGTTTTATTTCTATGCGGTTTAGGCAACAACGGCGGCGACGGTTTTGTAGCGGCAAGACACATGGCAAATTTTGCGGACGTATGTGTAATCGCCTGCGGTGAACCAAAAACAGAAGACGCAAAACGGGCATTTTCAGCATTAAAGGCAACACCCGTTGACATATTTACAATAAGAACATCTTCGGAAATACCTGAAAAAGCGTTTGACACAGATATTATTGTCGACTGTCTTCTTGGAACAGGTGCAAAAGCTCCTCTGAAAGAACCGTATGAATCTCTCGTGAAGTTGATGAACAATTCAAAAGCTTACGTGATTTCATGTGACCTGCCAACTCCGTCTGCAAGAACAGACAAAGTAATTGCTTTCCATCTGCCCAAATCGGACGGTGCAGTGGTTTCTGATATTGGTATACCGCTTGCTGCAGAAGTTTTTTGCGGAGACGGAGATTTAATGATAATCCCGCAGAAAAAAACCGATGCGCACAAAGGCGCGGGAGGAAATATTCTGATTGTCGGAGGAGGACCTTATCAGGGCGCACCGTTTTTATCAGGTCTTGCAGCGCTTCGATCAGGAGCTGATGTTGTAAGAATTGCAGCGCCTGTAAACGGATTTGCGCCGGATTTAATTCTTGAAAGACTGGTCGGAGACCATGTTTCAAACGAACATCTGGAGAAACTGCTCTCCCTTGCGGAAAAATCAGACGTTGTAGTCTGCGGTCCGGGACTTGGAACAAATCCTGAAAGCCTCGCTGCCGCATCAGAGGTTGTTCGTGCAAGCCGTAAAGCCGTTGTCGATGCAGACCTGCTTCGAAGTCCTCTGCCTCTTGCACAAAACGAAACTATTTACACCCCGCATGCAGGAGAATTTGAAAGATGTTTCACTGCTCTTCCGAAAAATATTGCAGAACGAGGATGTGCCGTCAGAAACGCCGCAAAAAAATCACGCGCTACAATAGTTCTGAAAGGTGAAACCGATATAATCTCAAACGGCTCGCGGGTAAAGTTCAACCCAAGCGGTGCAAAAAGCATGACTGTCGGTGGAACCGGAGATGTTTTATCGGGTGTCTGCGGTGCGCTTCTTGCGCGAACAGGTTCTTTTGAAGCCGCGTGCGCTGCGGTTTACGCAGTCTGCAAAGCCGGCTGCGCTTGTGATTTAGAAACAGGTGACGGACTGATAGCAACTGATTTACTGAAAACACTCTCACATATATTATACAAAGGAGAAAACGATGCCTGAATTTACTCATATCAACAGCAAAAACGAAGTCCATATGGTTGACATTACCGCAAAGCCTGATGTAAACCGTGAGGCAGCGGCCGCAGGCAGAATTTATCTGAGACCCGAAACGCTTAAAGCGATTCGCGAGGGAACGGTCATCAAAGGAAATGTTTTGGCAACAGCGCAGGTTGCCGGAACTATGGCTGTTAAGCAGACGTGGGCAATTATTCCGATGTGCCATCCGATACCTGTTGGTGCTGTAACCGTTTCTTTTGAGCAGAAAGACGACTGCATTGAAGCATCCTGCAGAGTTAAAACTTACGGCAAAACAGGAATTGAGATGGAAGCACTTACAGGAGTTTCAGTCGCACTTCTTACAATATGGGACATGGTGAAGTCCGCTGAAAAAGATAAAAACGGTCAGTATCCTATTACACGCATTGAAGGAATACACGTCGTGGAAAAAATAAAAGGCAACTAATTTTTTTGAATAATTATTTTACAGTAATTTTTGACGTGCAGTATTTCGTGATGTATTCAACACCAATAAATCTCCAAAAAAATAAGTCAATCAAATTTTTCAAGATTGAACAAACTCAATTGTGAGTATTCATCCAGAGTAAACTACATCAACTAACAGAGCGAAATATTATAATTATGTTCGAAGGAGTTATCCCCGCACTAATAACACCGTTCAATAACGACGAGACGCAGTCTCTCGATTTTGACGGTTTAAGAAGCTGTATCGAACACGTAATCCGCGGAGGTGTTCACGGTCTGCTCGCCTGCGGTTCCACAGGAGAATCCGCAACAATGAGCCACCAGGAACATATTCACGTCGTGGAAGAAACAGTTTCGGCTGCAAGCAGCAGGATACCTGCAATCGCAGGAACAGGTTCCAACAACACTGAGGAAGCCTTAATGATGACCCGTGCAGCCAAAAAATGCGGAGCTGACGGTGTTTTATTAATCAGCCCATACTACAACAAACCTAACCGGTCAGGTTTAATCAAGCACTACACCAAAGTCGCAGAAATAGGTCTTCCCGTAATTGTTTACAATATTCCGGGAAGAACAGGTCAGAACCTTCCCGCAGATTTAATCATTGAGATGGTTAAAACAATCCCAAATATCGTCGCCGTCAAAGAAGCCAGCGGCAACATTGACCAGATGATGGCAATCATCAAAGGCACACAAGACATTGAACGCGATTACCCGTTCATCTTAAGTTCAGGCGACGATTCACTCACACTTCCGGTTATGTCTATCGGCGGAGCAGGAGTGATTTCCGTCACCGCAAACATTGAGCCGAAGAGAGTAGTAAAAATGTATGAACTCTTCAAGAAGAATGACAGAATCGGCGCAATGAAGATGCATTATGAGCTCATGGAACTTTCCAAAGCCCTGTTTATGGATGTTAACCCCGTTCCCGTAAAGCGTGCGGCAGAGATTCGCGGGCTGATAAAATCCGGAGGAGTAAGACTTCCGCTTGATTCGCTCAGTGAGACAATGACTGAGAATCTGAGGGCGGTGCTCGCAAAATATGATTAAAGTAATTATTTGCGGCGCATTGGGACGCATGGGAACAATTATCGGCAGTATGGTTCGCGAGAATCCTAACCTTGAATTTGTCGGCGGAGTGGACATAAGAGAAGGGGAAGTCTTCGGCAAAAAAGTTGTCTCTTCGGAAAATCTTGCAAAGTTTATCGATGAGGTCAATCCGGACGTAATGATTGACTTTACGGTTGCCGCAGCAACCATGGTCAACGCAAAAATAGCGGCTTCAAAAGGTGTGAATCTTGTAATAGGAACAACCGGTTTTACAACAGAACAGGACGCTGAACTTACCGAGGCTATGAAAAATGTCGCTGTCGTCAAGACAACAAACTTCAGCGTAGGAGTTAACATTTTCTGGGAACTTGTCCGCGAGGCTGCGAAGAAACTCGGCGACTACGATATTGAAGTTGTTGAAGCTCACCACAGAAACAAAAAAGATGCTCCGAGCGGAACGGCCAAGACAATTCTGAAAATTTTAGAGGATGAGACCGGCAAGCACGAGGAAATGTACGGACGTCACGGTATGACCGAGCGCGGAAACGAAATCGGCGTTCATGTAATTCGCGGCGGAGATGTTGTCGGAGACCACTCGGTTCAGTTCCATCAGAATTTTGAAACGATTGAATTGTCCCACAGAGCATATGACCGTTCGGTTTTCGCACGCGGTGCTGTGAAAGCTGCCGAGTGGGTAAAAACCGCAAAGCCCGGGCTTTACACTATGAAAGACGTACTCCACTTATAGAAACGTATATCAGATAAGATTAGCAAATATTGTAGATAAGGTTAGAAAAAAATGACAGCAGTAGTAGATAAATCCAAATGTACAGGATGCACAACCTGTGTTGATGTCTGCCCGTCAGCAGCTATTGAACTCGGTGACGACGACAAAGCAAAAGTCGACGCAAATACATGCGTCGACTGCGAGACATGTGTTGATGAGTGCCCGGAAAGCGCCATCCACATGGAATAACTTTTTTTATTTCTTTTGATGTAACATTTCGTGTAAATTTCTCGGTCTTTTGTTGTCGGCCTATTGAATCCGCAACAGATAATCAACCCAATAAAAAAATAAAAAAAATTATAACCCGTATTTTTTCAGAACTTCAGCTTTCTTTCCGGATTTTTCAAACTCTGCCAGTCCTTCATTAAGCAGATTCTGCAGGACAACATTTCCGTTGCTCGTTGCAATTCCGTACTCTTCGCTTCCTGATTTATAATACGGGTCAGAGAATGCCGCATACTGAAGTCTTTCCGGTGTAATTTCCATTGAACTTGCCCACATATCGATATCCCCCACAATTATATCATTAAGACTTCTCTCAGGTGTCGAAACCTTGTATTCGACATCGAAATCATAATTGTCAGCAATCCACTCAATCTGCTCAATATCGTATCCTGCATATTTACCGTCTGAACCGAGATAACTCCACGGCTTATTTTTGTCGCTGATACCCACAACATAGACATCTTTTTTATACTGCAGATTGTATCTATCTAAAATTGCTTTAAACTCGTCGGTGTTTCTGACATTCTCAATACCTGTGTTAAGTTTATTGAGCAGTTCGGTGTCATCTTTTCTTACAACGAATCCAATCTCTTTAGGCTCTCCAACGTATCCGATGAATTTCAGCGGTTGATAAAGATTAAGCTGTCTGCTGAATGTCAT
>JAUNXW010000009.1:12652-20651 GCA_030539595.1 Methanocorpusculum sp.
CCGGCTATTGCCGAATCAACCTGACGGGAAAGAACAGCAAACGCAAGTTCATCGGCTGTGTCTTTGATAATTATTCTGCCGTCTTCAACCATCTTGCTGTATTCGTCGCCGAACTGTTTTTTAGCCCACTCTTCATAGACGCTTGTTCCGAAAATCGCAAGGCTTGCCTTTCCCGATAAAACATCCTCAAGAGTTATACCGGTATCTGCTCTTGCAATTGCCAGATACCTCGTCGGTTCAAACGGCATTTTGGCAAATGCATATTTTACCTCACGTTCAGGAGTTATGACTGTTGCGCCTTCGGTGTCGATAACTTTGTTCACAAGGTCATTTTCCCACTGACCTACTTCAGGAACATAATACTCGATTTCAAATCCCTGATCTTTTGCTATAAGATTGATTAAATCAATATTTATTCCCTGAGGATTTCCGTCGCTTCCCATAACTTCCCACGGAGAAAGAGCGGCGTCCATGCCTATAACGTAAGTTGGTTTGCTTGCTATACAGCCCGCAGAAACGATTAAAATAATCGTCGCGAGAATCATTAATCCTGTGATTAATTTTTTATTTTTCATTGTAAGTTCAGCCCCGCTAAGTCTGGTGAAATATCTTCAAACGTTTTTATAACCGCCCCGGTGTAAACGATGTAAGTGTCGTCAATAGGCTCAACCGAATAGAGCCACAAGTCTACGTATCCGTCTTTGATCGGATTCGGATAAAGTTCATTGATATATCCTCCTCCCGATTTTGCAAGCATTATGAGTTTTCGAACAGTTGACCCACCGTAAACATCTTTGTATCCGGTAAGGGTATAACCTACTACAGACGGATTATAAGCCGAAGCATAGATGTTTCCTTCATAGTCGAGGATTCCCAAATCCTCAACGTTTGTTGTCAGGTTTCCTGTAAACACTTCAGTGTTGTGCGGATTCTTTGAGATTTTATCTATGACATAGTCTGCGCCGTTATCGTATGCATCTTTTAGGACTGCACGCGATAAACTTGTAACGTCGTTGCGTATGTTTACGTTTTTGGGAATCAAATCCGAATACCCTGAGAATCTGCCGAAAATGAAACAGTCTCCGGGGATTGGCATTATATATCCGAGACTGAACTGTGAAGCCTGCGTGTCTATTGTTCCGTCGACAGGATACATATAATATACATACCCTCCGCCCTGCTGGGCTGTGTAAATCATGGATTTTGTGTATGCATATCCGTATGCGCCGCGGTTGTTAAGGAAGTTCAGACCAAGCAGTGAATTGTCAAATCCTGAAACAACATACCCGTCGTAGTTTAGGATTCCCATAGGTGTATTGTAATATCCGCTGTTTATGCGGTCTAAGAGCGCCTGATTTCCTTTCTGAACCGCATATACGTATGCGTCGTTTACATCCTTTTCAGCCTGATCAGGATTAACATCGTAGATGTTGTTGTAAATCAGCGGAGGCTGACCTAGTTCTTTTGTTAAGTAGAGTGTGTATGTTGTTTTGAACGCGGTGAATTTTTCCCAGTCGGTTATTTTTTCCGTGTTGAAATGTCTGTTGTAGTTGTAAAACGATGCGCTCTTGTATGTGTATGCACCGCTTTCTTTGTCAGAGATTTTTATTACGTTTATTCCGTCATTGAGATATGAGTCAACGGTTTCTCCGATGTATTCCTGTTTGGACGAGTAGACTATTTTATTGTTTTTGTCAAGGCAGAAGCAGATGAAGTTACCGTATGATTTTTCGGTATCCATGAACATCGGATGAAGATTTAATGCGACGTATAAGTCGTAAACGAATACGAAGCAGCCTTTGTAGTTTCCGTTTTCATCGTAAACCGCAGCACATTCTACAGATACATGTCCGTCTTCTGGTATCATTACAGAGTCGTAGTGGATGTTTCCTCCTGCAAGTTTGAGCTGTTCTTCTGTCGGGTGAGGAAGATAACTGTCGAGTTCTGTGTCTATCTGAATTGGAATGTCAAGTCTTTCTTTTGTGACCGCATCGTAGTAGATGATTTTGTCAATCCATGCGTTTTCGGAGTAATAGTCTACTGCGATTTCTTCAATTTCTTTGTCATCTTTTGCAGAACCGAATTTATCCGCAAGGTTGTATAGGTCAATTGATATTGAAACATCAAGATTTTTGAGGTCTTTTGCGAAATCAAGCGCTCCATCAATCATGTCCGAGGGGGTTTCAACACCTGTTGTCTCTACCTCCTTTTCTTCGTTTGAAATACAGCCGGCAGTAATCAGTAAAAAGAAGATGATAAGAATAACTAAGAGCGTCATCTTGATTTTTCTTTTTCGTGATTTATTATGAGCCGTATAAATTTTATCATCTATTGACATAATTAATCATTCAACAAATTGAATATATTATTTATTATCTATTAAATAAGTTACTATCTGCCATTGAGAATATGGGCTGTTCAATCGTAAATAAATCCGGTGAACAACATTTAACTAAGTTTTCTGCTGTAGTGTGTACACATTTCGTTACACCACGAAAGCCACACTAAAAAACACGAAAAGCACGAAAAGAGATATGTTAAGTTGATTTTAGTTTACATAGCAAAACACGAAATTTAACGAAAATCACAAAAGGGTTGCTAAGTTTACAATAAGTATCACAAGAAGAGCTAACAGCAATCCTTTTGTGATTTTCGTTAAATTTCGTGTATTGCTATCTAAGCTAAAAGTCAATTTGATGTTCTTGTTTTCGTGCTTTTCGCGTTTTTTCGTGTGATTTTCGTGGTGAAACGATACGCGCTCAAAGGTCAACAAATCATAATCTGAAATTAATATAAATATTAGATTACACTATTGGAGAAACTCAGAGTGTTTGTTTAATCGTTGTGTGAATCTGCTATTGACAAACTCTCAAGAGTGTATCCTCCGGCAACTCTTGTAAGGGGTATCCATTTTCTGAATTCTTCAATAGGGATACTTGCCTGTTTGTCGAAGAATTCGAGAACGGTTTTCCATGGCATTAAGTATGCTTCGTTTTTGCGTCCTCTGAATTCTACTGCAAGAAATCCTTTACGCCCTGTATAATTTACAAATCCGGAGATGTTGTCTATTTGGTGAACGCCGTCTTTGTCTTTATGGAAGTTGCTTGTGAAGTAGAGTTTTTCTCCTTTGAGGGATTTGCATTCTACTGCGAGGTAAAATTCCCTGTCGGGAGAGTCTACAATTATGTCAACATACTGGGTGTTGAATGTCGACTGCTTTAAGCGGTAGGCAAAGCCTTTTTTTCTGTTTCTGGTGAAGTAGGTGTTTAAACAGATGACGACCTCACGCTCGAAGCTGTTATTCATTGATATCTTAGTTAGGGCTTAAGGGATAAATAATTTGACGTTTTTCTATTGTGATTGAAGGAGTTTGTCCAACGGATTTAATCACTATTGAACAGCCTAAATAAAAAAAGTTTATTTTCTTCTCAGCACAAGAGCCGCACCAAGAAGCCCGAGAACTAATCCTGCTAATCCCATCGGGCTTGCCGTTGCTGTTGCTGTCGGCTGAGCGGTTGCGCTCTGAACCGGTCCTGCTCCGGTAGCGGTTACGACAGGTTCTGCTGTTGCCGTAGGGATAACAATATTTTCATCAGCTTTCGCAGAATCTTTTTCGTAGACTATAGCAAACGGAGAGAACTCTGTAGTCACAGATTCATAGTAGGCTGTAATGTCCTTTACTGTATATGTTGTAGAAAGTTTAGTCCACTTGCCGTTCTTATCGCAGTGGTATAAGCAGACATCCGCAGGAGTATATCCTGCTTTTTCGATTTCTGCGATGGTCAGCTTGAACTGAACCTCTGCGGGTTCTCCTGCAGAGTAGTTCGGGATATTAATTTCAAATACCTTGACTGTCTCTTTTCCTTTCGGTGCGGGTGATATACAAGCGTCTGAATTCGAAATAGGGGTAACAAATATGGGGAGCGGGGGAAGTTCGCTGACGCGAACCCCAATCGCAAATCATAGATTTGCTCAGCTGAGAACGCTAAAGTGTTCCGCCTCACCCATAACCTCAAGCGACTGAACAACCCCTCGTCTCAAATCAGGATTATTTACAAACTCATCATAACCCGCACGCTTTGGAACATCAATCAGATAAAGAAGCTCCTCATAAATATGTCTGAGATAGACTAAGTTGTCGTTTTCCATATAATATCCGTCTCCACATACGGCTTAATATAAGGGCTGATTCCATTTACCGTAACCAAATCAACCCGCCTGTTAAACAAATCCGTCAGAAAATGATTCAGCCCTAAAAGATTACGATAACTTGCCTGAAGAGGCATAAATGAAATCATCACATCCACATCAGACTCAGTCGTATCTTCCCCGCGGGAAACCGAGCCGAATATCCCAATAGTCTCAATACCGAAACGCTCACGTATCTCAGGCAAGTTCGCCTCCAGCTTTTTGAGGACGTCATCTTTGATACTGACATATTCGGTCTCCATTGCTAATCATTAATTGCACACGCAAGGTAATAAATTTGTCCGTAAAAAAGATTCGGGATAGGGTACCGTGCGTGTCTGCAACGGTTCGCTGCATGATTAAAGCGGGTGATTTTATCGCTTGAGCGAAAGTAAAAAAGAAGTACTCAGCCCTCCTGACTTATAAAAATTTGATTCATTGAGCGAAGTTCTCTTAGTTGAGCAAACAAAATCTTTGCGAATCTTTGATTTGCGCTAAACGGAGCGAAGCCCAAACTTAGTCGATACAAATTCAACCAATAAAAATTAGTGAAGTACTGTTATAGCGAAAACCTTGTCCAACGGATTCACATAATAATTGACCAAACTCTTATCAATCACACCCCCAACGAAAAACAATTAGAACAGCAGCCCCCAAATATATTACAAGGAAATAAAACTTGAACCCGATAAACGATATCCTTGAAGCGGTAAAAACCCGTTCGAATATAAAAAAAGTCGCGGTACAGCTTCCCGAAGGGCTTAAACACTATGCACCGGAAATATCAGCCGAACTGAAAAAAGCAGGATACGGATGTATCATAAGCGGTGACGCCTGCTGGGGAGCATGCGACCTTGCATTGGACGCTCTTGAAGACGCTGACATCTTAGTTCACGTCGGTCATATCCCCGTAACTCAGCACAAAAATGTAATATATATCCCGTATCTTCAGGACATCTCCTTGGAAAACCTCAACGCTGCCGTTTCGGTTCTCTCAAAATATAACTCCGTTGGAATTGTAACAACAATACAGCACGCACATCAAAGTCAGCAGATGGCAGAATATCTTAAAACAAAAGGAATAAACGCAGTTGTCGGAAAAGGTTCGGGCAGAACACCCGTTGATGGTCAGGTTCTCGGCTGCACTTACGAAACCGCAGAAAAAGCCAAAGCAGACGCTTATCTATTTGTCGGAACAGGCGTGTTTCACGCAATCGGTGTAGCGCTTGCAGCTAAAAAACCAACCTTTGCCCTTGACCCGTTTGGAAACGGCGGTGTTTTGGAAGTTTCAGGAGACAAACTGCTTCGCAGGAGATTTGTTCAGATTGAAAAAGCAAAGAACGCAAAAAATTTCGGCATACTTCTTTCTTCAAAATCCGGTCAGTGCAGAAAAGAACTTGCCAAGCGTCTTGTATCGCTTTCCGAAAAAACCTCATTGGTATTAATCCGCGAGGTATCAGAAATGGAACTCAGAAACTTAGGGTTCGACGCATACGTAAATACAGCCTGCCCGAGACTTGCAGTAGACGACCAGAGCAGGTTTTCTGTTCCGGTGCTTTCGCCTGCAGAATTTGAGATAGTTCTCGGACTTCGCGACTGGGAAGATTACGAAATCGATGAAATTAAAACAACTTGAGATAGCTCTTCAAAAAATAGAAGGATTCAAAAAACCCTCCGCAGAGCTTGAGCAGTATATGACGCCCGCACCTCTTGCGGCAAGATTTTTGTTCACAGCGTATATGGCAGGCGACATTGAAGGGCTCAGAGTTGCAGACTTGGGATGCGGAACAGGGATGCTTTCAGCAGGTGCTGCTCTTTTGGGAGCGGATGTAATAGGAGTTGACTGTGATTTATCGGCGCTTGCTTTTGCCAAATCCAACGCTGAAACACTTGGAGTTTCTCTTGAACTCATCAACTCAAAAATCGATGAGAATTTTATCTGCGAAGCCGACACCGTAATAATGAACCCTCCGTTCGGTGCACAGAATGTTCACGCAGACAGACCGTTTATCGACGCGGCATTAAATTCAGCGGAAGTGGTCTGGGGAATTTTTAACAAAGGAAGCTTTGACTTCATCAAATCTTATTCAAAAGGCAAAGCGGAAATCACAAATAAAGTCTCGGCGATGCTGAATATTCCTAAACAATTTGAATTTCATACAAAAGAAAATCTGGAAATCCCCGTCGAAATAGTGAGACTGGAAAGATATTGAAAAGAACCTGTTTCAAAAAAACCAAACGGGTGTTTTGGGGCGGAAAAAATCCGTCCCTGCATTATTTTATATTATTTTATTTGTAAGTGCTATGAACTTATGTCGCGTGAGGTTTCTGGTAGATGATGAACGTGTCTGATTTCGATTTACATAATCCAGTCAAAGGACGAACCGCTGCGTGCTGTTGCTGTGTTCTGCTGCGGTGCTGACTGGTGACTCATCTGAGTTGCGGCTGGAGAATAACTCGGACTGGGTGTTGATGAAGACTGGAAACTGTTGACTGAGTGACCGCCTAAAATCTGCGGACTGTGAATACCTGTCATAATTGCCATTACGGAAACTTTTCCTTCGTAGTCCTTACGAACTCTTGCGCCCCAGATAACATCTGCGTGCGGGTCGAGTTCATAAGTCAGCTGCTGTGCAATCTCTTCAGCGTCGTGAAGGGTTAAGTCGTTTCCTCCGGTGATATGGATAAGTCCTCCGGTTGCTCCTCTGAAATCAATATCGAGAAGCGGGTGTGCAAGACAGTCGCGGATTACGGCTTCTGCTTTGTTCTGCTGTTTGGATTCTCCAACAAGCATAACCGCAAGACCGCCCTTGCTCATAATTGCGCGGACATCTGCATAATCAATGTTGATTAATGACGGTTCGGTGATTGTCTCGGAAATTCCTTTAACTGTTTCTGCAATAATCTGATCCATAACAGAGAATGCCTGACCGAGCGGTAAGTTCGGAACAAAGTTTTTCAGTCTGTTGTTGTCGAGAACAATTACAGAATCTGCTGCCTGACGCATTGCCTCAAGACCGTCTTCGGCTTTAAGCATTCTGGCTCTTTCAACCTGGAACGGATAAGATACCATCGCAACAACAATTGCTCCGTGTTCTTTTGCAATCTGAGCAACAACCGGTGCTGAACCTGTTCCTGTTCCTCCTCCCATACCTGCTGTGACGAAGACAAGGTCTGCATCCTTTAAAATCTCTTCAAGAGTAGGGCGAGCCATTTCAGCTGCTCTGCGGCCTACATCCGGGAAACCTCCCGCACCGAGACCGCGTGTTAAGGACTTGCCGATTAAAACACGCTTGTCTGCCTGAATCATATCAAGGTGCTGTTTATCGGTGTTAATTGCGATAGTCTCAGACCCTGCAACCTTCATGTTGTGAAGTCTGTTGATTGTGTTGTTTCCTGCGCCTCCGCATCCGACAATAACAATTCTCGGCTGTCCGAGCATATCATCGTCGTCAACGATTGAAGTCTTCTGCATTCCTTTTTCGAGCTCTGAGTTCTTCAGCGCCTCATTAATGATACTCTGCATTTTGTAAACACCCCTATTTTCTATACGATTAGAGTCGTACGTCGAATGTTGAGACAGAATCGGATTGAATCAGTCTTTCGTTCCTGTCTGAAAGAAAGTCTCTTACTGCATATCTGACAGCTTCTGAAACGGTTGGAAACTCTCCTGTTTCAACAATTTTCTCGAGCAGGTCAATCTGCTGCGGAGGCAGTCTGATTGTAATTTTATCCATTGTATCTCCATTCTGACAATTGTCAGTCATTTGTCGGACATTTTACAGACATTTGTTAGACATTCGACTGACGT
>JAUNXW010000138.1 GCA_030539595.1 Methanocorpusculum sp.
GAATTATCAAAACAATTGATATCAAAAACCAATCAAAATATTTTTTACGATTTCAGAATCTTTTATTCAGAAATAAATCCTCACGCGAAAAAAGGAAACTGATATTTTACCCTGCCAAATCTTTCAGCACGGCAATAAGTGTCTTAATCTCGCTTTCGGTATTGTAAAACGATAAACTCGCACGAACCGTTCCATTGAGCAATCCCAGATACCTCATTAAAGGTTCTGCACAGTGGAAACCGCTTCGAACACAAATACTGTGCTCTTCATCAAGCCACTCTGCAATTTCATGAGGATTATATCCGTCAACTGTGAACGAAACTGCGCCTATTCTTGCGGAAGATTTTTTGCACGAGTGAACATGAACCCCTTTAATTTCGCAGAGACCGTCAATTAACATATCGGTTAAGTATCTCTCGCGTCTTTCAATATCTTCCATTCCTATCTTTTCAAGATAATCAACAGCCTCTCCAAGACCTATAAATCCTGAAACGTTGGGCGTTCCAGCTTCATATTTTCTGAAACCTTCCGCAGGAACATATGAATCATCAGAAACGCTTTCAATCATACCTCCGCCCAAAATCAGCGGCTCAAGATTTGCGTCCCGCATCCATAAAACTCCCGTACCCATTAAACCAAACATTTTGTGTCCCGAGAAAGCAAGATAATCAATTCCGAGTTTCTCAACATCTACAGCCATGTGGGGAACAGACTGTGCTCCGTCAACACAAAGAAGAGCGCCGTATTTTTTGCAGAGAGCAGAAATTTCCGCAATTGGTGTAACCGTTCCCGTAACATTTGATGCGTGAGTGACCGTAACAAGCTTAACGGATTCGTCCATGAGTTTTGCAAACTCATCCATATTGAGAGTAAGGTCAGGATTGAGACCTGCAGTCCTTATCTCAACACCTTTCTTTTTCAGTTCGCGCCACGGTAAAATATTTGAGTGGTGCTCAAGAATTGTTGTGACAATCACATCACCTTCTTTGAAATCAAGACCGTGTGCAACAATGTTTATAGCTTCCGTTGAGTTTTTCACAAACACGGTTGTTCCCTTTTCACCGTTAATGAACTTCGCGACTTTTTCGTGAGCAAACCAGTATTTCTGTGTTGAAATACGCGTCAGTCTGTGAATCCCCCTACCGACATTCGAGCGGTAAGTGTTGTCAAACTCATAAGCCGCGTCTATTACACACTTAGGAGAAAATGAAGTTGCTCCGTTGTCAAGATAAATTAAATCCGAGAGCATCGGAAAATCCGCACGGAATTTTTCAAAGTCAGTTTCCGTTTCAACAATATCTTCTGCTTTGACTTTAGGCATCAGAGAAGCAACAGATGCGGGAACACTTCTTTTCACGGGTTTTTCCGTTAAGTCAAGATTTGCATTTCTGACAAGCTCTTTCATCTTTGGGGGAAGTTCTTTCCATCTCCAGATTCCCCAGTCGACAAATTCTTTTGGAAGACCTCTTTCATCAGCCCATCTCTTCAGGAAATCAAACCATCTGTCAGCCATTTCGGGATGGGTTTTGTGAAGAGTTTCAAGTTCGGATTCAAGCATCGCAGGACACAGATAACAACCGATTCTCTCATAACCCATTTCATAAAGAGGATTATACGGAATTTCACGCGACCAGAGATAGAAGAATACATCCAGAGCTCTCCATGAACGAATCGGTGAAAGATTCATCTGCAGAGGATTGTTAGGGTTCTGCGTAACCGCTTCAAGTTCTGCTCTGTTCCATGATTCATACCATCTGTTGCCCTGAACAGTAAGACACTCGCCGATTTCGCTCAAATGAACTTTGAGCGGGTTGAGTTTCAGAAGTTTACAGCACCAGCGGTGATCTTTTCCGGGCGGTCCGGCTTTTTCAACAGCCTGCCAGAAGTTGCCGGCTTTTTCTATGAATTCGACGTTCTGACTTTTTACAAATTCTATTGTCTGAGGAAATTCCAGTCCTGTATCTATGAAAAATGCCGAAGTTACTCCGGCTTTTTGTGCAATGTGCCAAACTGCTGTGCTGTCTTTTCCGCCGGAAAATGAACAGTTCACCAAAGGTTTGAGAGTGAGGTTCTGGCGGATTTCTCTAACGGCTGTTCTTTCCATATTTTTCAGATGGAAAGAGTTCTTGGCAACGGCTTCATCCCAGTCCGGGTTGGGCATTGTTTTTGCGGGTTCAACAGCTGCGAGTTCTTTTATTTTAAGAGTTGTGCCCTTTAAAATTCCCGTTCCGTATTTGGATTTGTATTTTATTATGACGATGCCGTCAGGTATGTCCTGTTTTTTGATTTCTATTTTTTTGCCGCCGATTCTTCCGTCTGGAATCTCTTTGGCTTCTACAATTATATCAATTATTCCTTTGTCTGCTTTTCCGATAAAGAATGGAAGTGCTTCGGCTTCAATATCGAATGAGAATTTTCTTGTTGACGGGTCAAACGAAAGCCAGGCAAAGCGTATACCGTTTGCAATTACCATGTCGTTTCTGTCAAGTCCTCCGGCTTTGTTCAGGACAATTATTTTAGGCATTGTGACTTTGTCGCCGAAACGTTCTTTGACAAGTCTTGAGATTAATTCATAATCTGCTTTAAGCGCAGGTCTTACATCGTAAGGCTGCTGGAGAGGGATTTTTTCCGACTGAGTGTCGCATATGCAGGTTTTTGCAAGAAGCGGGATATTGCATTTAGGACACCAGTAAAGGAATTTGGTTACTTTGGAGTAGAAACTGTCAGGTCTTGTGGTTTCAAGCCCGAGTGATTTGGGTTTTTCACGTGGCTTGCGGTTATGGTCTTTCGATACGTGTTTTTTGGTATATTTCGGTTTTCTGTATTCGTGCGGCACGGTTGATATATTATTTGCTGTTGAAACTGAAATAGTGTTGCGAGAGGGTGATGTTGTGAGCCTGTCCAATTGTGATTAAATCCGTTGGACAAGATTTAGTCTAAGGTTTCTGTTGCGGTGAGTGAACGAAGTGAACTCACTTCGCAAATCATTGATTTGCTCAACTGAGAAACCTAAAGGTTTCCGTCTTAGCTGAGCAAGACCGAAGGGCTTGCGTTGACAGCGAAGTGATTTTCGTGGTGTAACAAAAAGCGCTCCAATCTCAACAGATTATTCTTTCAAATTAATTAAAATATCAGAATTCACTATTGGACAGCCTCAATCTGATAATACGGACATTTTTCTTTCAGACATTCATGATTCTGTTTACTGAACTCACAGATTAGTTCATCAGGCAGTTCCATTTTTATTCCGAAATGCTTTTCGACAAATTTTACAGCGGTCTTAATTGAAGTAAAAGAATCTCTTTTACAGCATCTCGGTCCGCCGTATTCTGAAATATTTTTCAGGCATTCTGATGTTAGAAGATTTCCAAGAGCCCAGTTCTTTTCGGACAAGGGATTTGTTTTAAGCGCTGCGGAAAGAAATATTCCCGATGAAATTCCCGCACCGCACGCACCCGCAAGCCCGCAAAATCCCCCGGGAACCATTTTTCCTCGCTGAATTACTGCTGTCAGCGCTGAATCGATATCAACTTTACCGCCTGCATTTTTGTAAGCCGCAAGAAGTGACGCGCCAACGATTATATGATATTCAGGACCGTGTGTGTGAACCGATGGTGATTTCATTATCTCTTTTGCAATTTCAATGGGATTCTTAGATTTTGTGTTTGAGCATATATATTTTGTAACGGATATTGCGGGAGAAGTATGGCAGTCGTCACAGACAAAATGATTTTTTGCACAGCAGGCATTGCTTTCAAATTCTTTTCCGCAGATGCTGCATGTCATTTTTTCCGCGTCTGCAAGGTATTTTATCGGTTCACCGCAGATTAAGCAGGCTCCGTTTTTTTCGGGCATAATAATTTGTATATGTTGAAGCTATAAAAATATGTTTGTGTGGTGGGTTTGTTGTTGTGAGGATGTCCAAGGGTGATTTTCGAGTGTCGTGTACATCACGAAAAATACGAAAGGTCACGACGTCAAACACGAAAACCACTTAATCTTTCGCAAGTTCATTGCTCACATAATGGAATGAAGTTCTCTTCGTAAATCATAGATTTGAAAACAAATTCAAGCTTTTTTATGTAGGCGTCGAGGAGACTCTATTCCTCTTCGCTGAGTTTAACGTATGAGTATGGTTTCATTTTTTACGGTTTTGGAAAAATCCAATGAATGAAATTTCACATTTCACATTTCATATTTCACTCATGTTTTTCCGATAATATTCATCAGAGATTTTTTTGTCTCTGTTTTTTTCCGCCACTAACTCAACTATATATATTTTTAAAAACAAAGAATAACAACAAGAGATTATATCATGCCAGGCTTTGTCTCTGAAAAGAGATAATGCCTCGATTATTTTTCCTTCGTTGTGTTTTCCTTGTAAGATATAGTGAAGTCTGAAGTGTGAAATGTGAAATCAACAGATTTCTTTTCACATGTCGGGTGGGTTAACTTGATTGCTCAAGAATAACATACAAAATAGTGTCTGTTCCGATTCTTTGGTTCTAAGCTTGAATGGGGCAGA
>JAUNXW010000139.1 GCA_030539595.1 Methanocorpusculum sp.
AGGTCAATCTGATGCGGAGGAAGTCTGAATTTAATTTTATCCATTGTATCTCCATTCTGACAAATGTCAGTCATTTGTCGGACATTTTACAGACATTTGTTAGACATTCGACTGACGTCCTAATTTGGACAAATCTAAATTGAACTTTGTAATATATAAATATATCTCAAACAAAATTCATGAAACAGGTTCTCGGTTGTTTAACTGCGGTTTATTTATTGCTTAGGATACAAAACGTATATAGTAAAAATGCAGGCACAATTTCCGAAAAAAGCGATTCACGGCGGTAAAATAATAGAACTCCGCAAGAAAGCGGGGCATGACTTTCTTGATGTGAGCGCGAGTATGAATCCTTTTGTGCCTGAAATTCCACGCGCTTTTTTGGAGGCTGATTTGTCTGTTTATCCTGACGACTCATACTCCGCGCTCAAAGAAAAAATCGCGAAGGTTTTTTCAAGAAATCCCGATGAAATCTGTGTCGGAAACGGTTCTGCGGAACTTATCAGAGTTTACTGCTCGGTAAAACTCAGCAAAGGAAAAACTGCGGGAATTGATATGCCAACTTTTGCGGAATACGGTCTTTCAGCAAAACTTGCCGGAGCTGAAATTGTTTCCGGAAGCGATGCTGACGTGAGATTTATCTGTAACCCGAATAATCCTACCGGTCTTCTTAAAACGCGCGGCGAAATGATTTCTTTGGTTGAAGACGCAGAAGACGGAGGTTCGGATTTATTCACAGACGAAGCCTTCATCGAACTTGCCGAGCACGATGAATCAATCTCGGATATAAAATCAGACAGCCTTTTTGTGATGCGCTCAATTACAAAATGCTTCTCCGTTCCCGGAATCAGATTCGGTTTCGGTTTCGGAGAACCCGGGCTAATTGAAAAAATCGAGACTGCAAGAACCCCGTGGACTGTAAATGCGTTTGCGGAAAATTTCGCAATTGAAGTGCTTGACCGCTACGGAGAACTGAAAGAAAGCGCTGCAAAAATCACCGCGGAAAGAAATTATTATTTCACGGAAATCGAAAAACTCGGACTTACTCATTCTGATTCAAAAGCCAACTTCATCGTAATAGATGTGAAAGAACCCGCGTTTGAATTCTGCAAAAAACTCATGAACGAAGGCGTGCTTGTCAGGGACTGCACATCGTTTGGTCTGCCGAATAAAATCAGAGTTGCGGTTGAAACCCGTGAGAAAAATCAGCGCGTGCTTGAGGCAATAGAAAAATGCTTGCCTTAATACTTGCAGGGGGTGAAGGCTCGCGTCTCAAACTCGGAGAGAAGGGACTTGTTCCGGTCGGCGGAAAGCCAATGATTTCATTGGTTCTGGATGCTTTCACAGACGGAGACTGTTCTCCTGTCGTCGTAACCTCTTATAAAACACCGTTTACGCGCAACTGGTGCAGAGCAAACGGTGTGGATTTTATTGATACTGCAGGCGCAGGATACGTTGAGGATTTGCATGAAGCAGTTGCCATGACCGAAGAAGACGGGGCTTTGTTCACGTCCGCAGCAGATATCCCGTGTCTTTCTTCAAAAATTATTCGCGAGGTCAGGGAAAAATACACCGCTTCGGGAAAACCTGCCTGCTCAACATGGATACCCATAAAATACTGCGAAAGGTTCGGTGTTTCTCCAAGATACCGTCAGATAATTAACGGGGTGGAAGCCGCTCCGTGTGCATTCAATATTTTTATGGGGTCTTTACTCGACGAGGTTCAGGATGAATTATCTATCCTGCTTGACGAACCCGGACTTGCCTTTAATATCAACACAAGAGAAGAGCTTGCGGTTCTTGAAAGAGAATGGGAAAAGCACAGGCTCTTAAAAAAATAATTACGAACGGCAATATTTTAATCGCCGTTAAGTTTTCGAATAATTCTGCATGGATTGCCGACAGCCACGCTGTTATCCTCAATATCGTGAGTCACAACACTCCCCGCGCCGACAACAACATTGTTCCCAATAGTAATCCCCGGCAAGATTACTGAGCCTCCGCCAATCCAGACATCGTTTCCGATTTTAACGGGCTTTGCGAAAACATTATTCCATGTTTTTCCGCCGCCTATATCATAAGACCTCTCTTCTCCCTCAATCGGGTGACCTGCCGTGTAGATTTTTACATCGGGCGCAATCAGCACTCGGTCGCCGATAATTATTTTATTGCTGTCGAGAAAAGTACAATTCATATTTATCAGGCAGTTGTCGCCGACAAAAATGTTGCATCCGAAATCCACGTGAATCGGCAGACATAAAGTCAGATTAACACCTACTGAGCCGAATAATTTTCTGACGAGCCTATCTTTTTTCGCAGGATTCCCCGCAGGGACTGCATTAAGTTTCAGCGTAAGATTGTATGCCCTTGCCTGAAGAGTTCTTAACTCTTCATCAAGACTGTTGTACCCAAGTCCCGCAAGCTGTTTATCTCGTTCTGTCATAAAAAAAGTTATTCGTTTGTCTCTTCGTTGAAGCGCTTAAGTTCGCGTTCTCTGAGTTCACCGCGTTTGATTTTTCCCGAGAAAGATTTCGGGAGTTCATCAACAAATTCAATTAGTCTCGGATATTTGTAAGGGGCTGTTGTTCTCTTGACATAATCCTGAATCTCTTTGACAAGTCTGTCCGACGGCTGATAGCCCGAGTGAAGAACGATGAACGCCTTAATCACCATTCCCCGAATATCATCGGGTGAACCGACAACAGCACACTCACGAACCGATGGGTGTTCCATTAAGGTTGATTCAACCTCAAACGGAGAGATTCTGTAACCCGAGGATTTTATAACATCATCGTTTCTGCCGATGAACCAGTAGTAACCGTCTTCATCAAGACGTGCTTTGTCTCCCGTGTAATACCATCCGTTGACAAACTGTGTTGCGTTTTCTTCGGGGTTGTCGAGGTATTCGCGGATAAGTCCTGCAGGCCTCGGATTGAGTGAAATTGCAATTCTTCCGATTTCTCCGAGAGGAACTTCTTTGCCTTCATCATCGTGAAGCTGAATGTGCCATCCGGGCACGGGTTTTCCCATAGAACCCTGTTTGATATCCATACTGGGCATAGTTGCGATACAGCAGCAGGTTTCGGTCTGACCGTAGCCTTCGCGAATTGTTAAACCTGTTCCCTCACGCCAGATTCTGATGACTTCTGGGTTAAGGGGTTCTCCTGCCGATGTGCATGTGCGAAGCTCGGAGAATGAGAATTTTTTCAAATCCGCGATGATTAACATTCTGTAAATTGTAGGCGGAGCGCAGAACGAGGTTATTCCGTATTTTTCGATTAACGGCAGAAGTTCTGTTGCGAGGAACTTAGTTCTGTAGTCGTAAACGAAAATACACGCACCGCAAATCCACTGACCGTAGATTTTGCCCCACCGGTATCCGAGACAGTGAAGTGAACGTCGTGCTCGGTTAAGTCGTGCCAGAATTTTGCCGTGACTGTCTGACCGAGGGGGTGACCGTAGTCGTGAAGCACCATTTTCGGGTCTTTGGTTGTTCCGGATGTGAAATAGATTAACATCGGGTCTGTCGCAAGTATTTTGCGGCCGGCTGAGCTTACGAGTTTGGTGGAGACGGGTGCGGGGTATTTTAGTTCGTGCTGATATCCAATCCAGGGCGCGGGGAGTTTTGCGGTTGCGTCATCGTCGACAACCATTCTCATCTGGAGGTGGGGACAGTCTGTTGCGACTTCGTCGACTTTGGCCATGTTATCTTTATCCGTTATGACCATCTTGAATTTGCCGACTTTCATGCGGTAAGCTATATCTTTTACCGTGAGCATGTGGGGAGACGGACAGAAAACCGCTCCGAGTTTCATTATTCCGAGGACTAATATCCACCACTCGGGAATACGGGGAAGCATCAGAAGAACACGGTCGCCTTTTTGGATACCGAATTTCATTAAGATGTTTGCCGCTTCGTTTGAGTGGATCATCATGTCCCAGAACGTGAACTTCTTTTCTTCACCGTCCTGATTTGTCCATATCATCGCGAGGTGATTGCGGTCCTTTTTTGCCCAGGTGTCAATCACGTCAAATGCGAAGTTGTAGTGTTTAGGCACGTCTATTGCGAAACTTTTGTAGGTTTCGTCATAGTTGCCTATGTTGCCTTTGTATTCGTCCATATCGATACTGCTTTACATATTGGAGTTGTTCGGTATTAAATGAAATGGAGGGGGTCAAATCTTGATATGTGGGCTGTCCAATCGTTATGCAAATCCGTTGGACAAGATTTAGTCTAAGTTTTCTGTTGCGGTGAGTGAACGAAGTGAACTCCCTTAGTTTAGCGAGCCGAAGGGCTTGCGTTGCGCTTTGAACTCACATCGTTACACCACGAAAGTCACACGAAAAAATACGAAAAACACGAAAACTAAAGCGTTTTGTTGGCTTTGTCTTACATAGCAAAACACGAAATTTAACGAAAATCACAAAATGATTGCTAAGTTTTCAGAGGTGATTCACAAGAAGAATTAACAGCAAGCCTTTTGTGATTTTCGTT
>JAUNXW010000010.1 GCA_030539595.1 Methanocorpusculum sp.
CTGAGATTCGGACGGCGTCTGTGTTGTCGTTTCTGTCGGAGCCTGAGTTGCTGTTACTGTAACCGACTGAGTTACAATAGGTGTGGGTGTTGCTGTAGCTGTTGTTGTTGCGGTGGTTGTAAGGGGTGAGCCTAACTTCTAATAAGTTCATATCAACGCTGAGCGGAGAGATTATCGGAGCGAAGCCCCAACTTAGTCAAAATAAATTTAATCAATAAAATATTAGTAAAGCGCAAATCTAAACAATCATAAAAGGAGATGATAACGGCTGCCTTAAGCGGTGAACTTTAGTTCCATCGGCTGAGCAAGTCGCAGACTTGCGAATAGTTTCAGTGCTTTTCGGTGTCTCGCCAGATAATTTTGAAGACCAACAAATCACAATCTCAAATTAATTTCAACATCAGATTCTACTATTGACCATCCCCATCACTTATTAATCATCTTTCTGAACTCCCTGCCTGTCTTTTCTATATCGCTTTCGCGAACTTCATCCACCATTTTTGTATAATTTATAGCCCCGCTCCTTTTTTCGCTCATCCACTCACAAGCAAATTCTCCTGACCTGACCTCGTTCAGAATTTTTTCCATCTCTTTGCGTGTTTCATCGGAAACAAGCCTCTTACCTCTTGTAATCCCACCATAACTCGCTGTCTTTGAGACAAAGTCATGCATTTTTGAAAAACCGCCTTCGTAGATTAAATCAACCACAAGTTTAGCCTCATGGGCACATTCCGAAAACGCAAGTTCCTTTGGGTATCCTGCCCTGACTAAAGTCAGATAAGCCTCTTCTATAATTGCTGGAACTCCTCCGCAGATAACTGCCTGCTCACCGAACAAATCCGTCTCGGTCTCGTCTTTGAACGATGATTCAAAAACCGCCGAGCGTCCTGAACCGATTCCCGCAGCATAGCCGAGAGCGATTTTTTCTGCACTGCCGGAAAAATCCTGAGCGACCGAGACAAGCGAGGGAACACCATAGCCTTCCAGAAATAATTTGCGAACCTGAGGACCAACTCCTTTCGGTGCGGCTAAAACGACGTCGACAAACTTTGGCGGCTGAATAAATTTGTATAGGATGTTGAACCCGTGAGCGAAAAGCAGGCACTGACCTTTCTTCAAAAACGGGTCAACGTCTTTTTTGTAAATCTCTGCGGCGGATTCGTCGGGGAAAAATAAACAGAGGATGTCGGCTTTGCTGACCGCGTCGCTAACCGGCATAACATCAAAGCCGTCGGCTTTTGCGTTGTCAAAACTTTTTCCGCTGCGGTTTCCGACGATTACCGAACAGCCCGAGTCTCTTAAGTTCAGCGCCTGAACTCTCCCCTGTGACCCATAGCCGAGTACGGCAATTTTTTTATCCAGAATATTTTTTATGTCGATTTTTTCCTGCGGGTATTTATTCAGCATCAGTATTTCTTATTCGCATGGCAATTATAAAGGCTTTGCAGTCGCTGTATCGCCCAGCTCTTCTTGCTGAGGTAATGTGTGGATAAAGTTTATGCTCTTCTTTTATTTTTCATAAAGCTAAAGAAGACCAACAAATTACAATCTCAAATTAGTTAAGAAAATCAGATTGCACATCCTCTGTGCTGTATGAAAGTGACAGCAAAAAGAATTCTTTTGCATGCAAAAAGCATGCATTTTTATTTATATTTTCGATAACAACAATTATTTTATTCAAAATTAAATAACTAATGCCGGTCTAACCAACCGAGTAACAATAATGGGGGTGATAATATTCATCTTACAGTATTTATCGCGTTTATCATTTTGATTCGCGTTTCGGAGGAAATCCGAGAGTGGCTTAAAATGATAAAAAAATAACAGAGGTTCATTACCTCTTTACTTTATCGGTTCTTGAAATATATTCAATAGGGAAAAGGGATATAAACTAAAAGAGCTTATTTATTATTTGTAATATTGTAAGGTGAATTAAGCCGGCGGCAGAATGGTTATCTGCCGAACCTTCGGGTAACCGGTATCACCCCTTTTATTCTGTTCTTATGATTAATTTACTGCAGTCATTTACGCGTGACATTTTTAAAACTTTGCTCATCTTGAGGATCTATTCTTTGAACAACGAAATACGCTGGGTGGTTACTATTATAAACCGTTCTGACGACACATAGTAATTTATTTTCGTGTATTTCGTGGGATTTCGCGTATTACAAAATAATGCAGGAACAACTCAAAATATCTGTTTTTGCGTGTTTCGTTAATTTTCGTTGTCTGCCTATTACATCCGCAATAACTCAACCAACTTCCCGCCCTCAATTCCGTAAGTATAAACATATCTTTTACCAAATAATATAGTGCCGTGAGAAGGAGGGTTGGATGAAAACTGAGGTTCTGAAAAGCATAAAAGAAACCGAAGCCCAAAGTAAATCCGTAGTTCAGGCAGCCGAAGCGAGCGCAGAGAAAACAATCTCTGATGCAAACCATGAAGCAGAAAGCCTGATCGCAAAAGCAACACAGATTGCCGAGGATTACAAAAAGCAGAAACTTTTAGATGCACGGAATGTATCTTTAACGAAGCATGACGCAATTGTTAACCAGGGAAAAGCTGACGCTGACAAACTGATTAGCAGCGGAGAAAAGAAACTCCAGCAGGCAACTTCGTTATTCGTTGAGCGGTTTAAGGAGAAACTGCATGTTTCAGCCTAAACCGATGACGCATTTGTTAATTGCCGCGTGCAAAGAACAGATGCCGTCAGTAGTGACCGAATTATACCGTCACCGAGTATTCCACATCACAGATTTTGTTGATCAGGGTAAAACTGGATATGAAGGAGTTAAAATCGGCGTTCCGCTTGAGAATGCCGGAAGTATTTCAACAGACCTTCTGAAAATACGTTCAATCGAGAATGTATTCCAGACATCACCAAATACGCAGTTTAACGTTCCGTTACGTCCTGCAGACACGATTCGCACAGCAATAAATAGCGAACTTCCGAAAATCGATGAAGAAGTGAGCACGCTCACGGCCAAACGATCGAATGCAGAGACAAAAATACGAGAATGTGAACAGCATATTAATGACCTAAAGCCTTTTGCACTTGTCCCGATAGAGTTAGATCTCTATCACGGATACGATTCATTAGCAGTTTACGCAGGATACGTCAACAGCGACATAGCCTTAGACGTTCCTTGCGAAAAGTATCTTCTTCAAAACAAAAAAGACAATGAATTCATTGTTCTATTCGTCGAGAAAAAAGACGCACAGACTGCAGAAAAAGCATTATCGGAAGCGGGTTTTGTCTCCGTAACGTTACCAAACGAGACCGGAACAGTTCAGGCAGCAGTGGACAAATACACTGCCGAAAAGAACTCACAGACCGCAATTCTTGAAGAATGCAGTGCAAAGATACTTGAAGCAAAAGCAAAATACGCAGACATGCTCGCCGCTTGCGACGAAGTACTGTCCTGTGATGCGGAAATGGCAGAAGCCCCGCTGAGATTTGCCACAACAGAAGACGCATTCGTTGCTGACGGATGGGTACCGTTTGACGACGTGGAAAAAATCAAAGCAGCATTAAGCCAGGCAACCGGTGGGCGCATTTATGTAACCGTCGACGAAGATGAAATAAACTACGACGACGTACCGGTGGAATACAACAATCCATCGTTTGCAAAGCCCGCAGAAGTATTAATGGACCTGTACGCACGTCCAAAATACAGAGAACTCGACCCGACCATTATCTTAGCTATAATGTTTCCGATACTTTTTGGATTCATCGTAGGAGATGTAGGATACGGTCTAATTTACCTCGCCCTGGGTCTTGCACTTCGCAAGCTCCTCTTTAAACTTGGAGATATGGGCAAAAAAGCCTTCAAGATTATTATTGCAGCAGGCGGAATGACAGTTGTTTTCGGCTGCCTGTTCAGTGAATTCTTCGGACTGGCTTTACCGTGGCACTCCATCATATTTGCACGCCACCTTCCGATTGGAGCGGATCACTCTCCGCAGGTTATGGAATTATTGATTATTTCCGTAGCTCTCGGTATTATCTACTTAAGTATCGGAAGAATATTTGGTATGATTAACCATGCCAGAATGGATCACAAAGGACCTCACAGAACAAAAGCAATTCTTGCCAATCTCGGCTGGAACTTAATGCTCTGGGGCTTACTTATTATCCTGTTCGCATTTATTGATGTCAACACAGTCATAACCGGACTGACCATTACACTACCGAGCCTTGTTGCGATTTCAACGCCGGCAATTATCTTGGGTGCTGTAATGTTCGTTGCGGGAGCTGTCTTTGTTGCGATGGAAAACCCGCTTGACCTTATGGAAATCCCGACAAACATTCTGTCGCATATGCTGTCCTTCTGCCGTTTAGCCGCAGTCGGTCTGTCATCTGTGGCAATTGCGATGGTCGTCAACTTCCTGGCAATGTCTTTCTTCATTACGCCGGCGCTTGCTGACCTGAACGTTGTTGGTGTACTATTGATTATTGTAGGTGTCCTTGTCTTGATTCTCGGACACGCACTTAACGTCGTCTTAGGAATTATTGGAGGTGCTCTGCACCCGATTCGTCTTCACTATGTCGAATTCTTTACCAAATTCTATTCAGGCGGCGGAATAATATACAAGCCTTTCGGACTTAAAAGAAAATTCTCAGAGGATTAATAAATGGCAATTGAAACATTATTTTCAGATATTGGAGCAGCAGCACTTGGAAAAGGTCTCGCAGCAATCGGTGCAGGACTTGCAGTAGGACTTGCAGGTATCGGAACAGGTGTCGGTGAACAGGGTATTGGTGCCGCCGCAGTCGGTGCAACAGCAGAAGACCGCGGAATGTTCGGTCTTGCATTACTCTTTACCGTCTTACCGGAAACAGTCGTTATCTTCGGTCTTGTTATCGCACTTCTCATAATGTTCCTCTAAGCGGAGACGCCTATTATGGGACTTGAGGTAGTAGTTGACGAAATCAAAGCGAAAGGCGATAAGCAGGCAGCAGGTATAAAAGCCGAAGCTGACAGCAAAGCAAAGCAGATTGTCGACGAGGCAAACAAACGTGCGGAAGAAATCAAAATTACAGCGGAAAAGGATGCGGAAGTTCTGGCTGAACGTGTTATGATACGTGAAGTGGCAAGCGCAAACCTCGTTGTAAAACGTGATTTACTTAACGCACAAAAAAGTCTTCTCGATAAGGTCTATACCAATGCGGCTGAAGAAATAGCAAAACTTCCTGCCGATGTCCATGCAAAAGCAGTCCGTGAACTCTTAAAAGAAGCCGCAAAGCAGATTGAAGAGGGAGTGGTCTTTGCAAACGCACGCGACGAGAAGGCAGCCAAAGACGCAATTTCCGAGCTTAAAAGTCTTTCCGGATTTACGTTTGGAGGAATCAGCGACATCGACGGCGGTGTCGTTGTAAAAAGTACCGACGGTCAGCTCACACTTGATTATTCCTATCAGACATTTATGTCTGAGGTATGGGAGGCAAGTTTGAAGGATGCGTCGGAGATATTGTTTGGATGAGGTAAAATGACTGAGGTATCGAGCGGTATTGCCCCATATATCTATGTATCAACGCGTATGAGAGTACGTAAAGCGAAGCTTATTCCAAGAGAGGAATATATTCGCATGCTGAACATGGGTCTCCCTGAGTTTACAAGGCTCATAGAGGAAATGGAGTACAAACGCGAAATCGATGAACTTGCGGCTTCGTTTAGCGGAGTTGACCTCATCGAAAACGCAATGTCCTGGAATCTTGCAAAGGAATACCAGAGAGTAATTGATCTGGCGCCCGGGGAGATGAAAGGATTTACCCGAGATTACCTGCACAAATGGGATATTCAAAACGTTTTGACTATCCTTAGAGGCAAACACTTAGGTCTTTCCGACGGAAAGATTCGTGCAGTACTTGTACCCGCCGGAGCTTTGGATGCACAGGCTCTCGATAAGATGATTTCCGAGTCGTCGGTTGACAGAATCGTTGAGACTCTGCCGATTAAACGTATGGCGGAGATTATTTCCGAGCATCTGCCCCAGGCAACGGAAACAAAGTCGTTCGGAAACATTGAGAACGAACTGTACAAGTATTATTATGCGACCTTAATCAAAGCGGCAAGAAGCGGTATGAAGGGCGGAGAACCGTTCCTGAAATACGTTATATTCGAGATTGATGTTAAAAACATCACAAACTTATTCAGATTACGCGCTCAGGCAAACACCGAGTTTTCAACTATGAGTGTCTGGATTGAGGGCGGTTCATACAAACCCGATGAACTCGAAAGACTTGAGTCTGTCGAGAATCTTGATGAGGTTATCGATGTGCTGAAAAAGAAGGTTAAGGCAGCAGCTCTTGGCGATGCACTTGAAGCACTCCGTGAGAAGAAACCGATTTACGCAATTGAGGCGGCTCTGACGTCAGCAAGACTGAATCAGATGGATAAAGTTTCAAAGCGCAATCCGTTCTCTATTTCTCCGATGCTTGTGTATCTTGAACGCAAGAGGTACGAGGTGTCCAACTTAAGAGCATTAGCCCGCGGTAAACAGGCAGGGCTAAGTGCTGAAATCTTAGAAAAGTATCTGGTGATGTAAAATGGAGATAGCAGTTATTGGAAACAAAGAATTTGTTCTGGGATTCCGGTTAGCCGGAATTCAGAAGACGTATTCTGCTGATACTCCTGATGCACTCGCGAGTACTATTACAAAAGTAATGGACGACCCAAATGTAGGAATTTTAGTCTTACAGGCAGCAGACCTTGAGACAATTCCGCGTCGCCTGCAGGTAACCATTGAAAATTCTGTCAAACCGACCATCGTTACAATCGGTGGACAGGAGGCAGGTCTCTCCCTGAGAGAGCGTATAAAACGTTCGGTGGGTGTTGATTTGTGGAAGTAAATAGCAAACCAGGAATACTCAAAAGAATTGCAGGACCTGTTGTCACTGCAATCAACCTTGACGCACATATGTATGATGTCGTCAAAGTAGGAAATGAGGAGCTGATGGGTGAGGTCATCAAGATTGATGGTGAGGATATCATCATTCAGGTCTACGAATCGACCACCGGAATTCGTCCGGGAGAGCCTGTCATAAATACCGGACTGTCACTCGCAGTCGAGTTAGGTCCGGGACTGTTAACAAGTATCTACGACGGTATTCAGCGTCCGCTTGAAGTGCTTATCCAGAAGATGGGTAACTTCATCGCACGCGGAGTTACAGCGCCGGGACTTAACCACGATAAGAAGTGGGATTTCACTCCGGTTGTTAAAGTCGGAGACGAAGTCAAGCCGGGTCAGGTTGTCGGAACTGTTCAGGAAACCCGTTCAATTCTGCACAAGATCATGGTTCCGCCAAAATCAAAAGGCGGTAAGGTAACTAAGATTGAAGCAGGTTCGTTTACAATCGATGAGATTGTCTGTGAGCTTGACTCCGGTGAAAAGTTCCCGATGATGCAGAAGTGGCCGGTACGTGTTCCAAGACCTTACGTTGAGAAACACTCACCGAGCATTCCGCTGTTAACCGGTCAGAGAATTCTCGACGGTCTGTTCCCAATTGCAAAAGGCGGAACAGCGGCAATTCCGGGTCCGTTCGGTTCTGGAAAGACTGTTACGCAGCAGCAGCTTGCAAAGTGGTCTGACGCTGAAATCGTTGTCTATATCGGATGCGGTGAACGCGGAAACGAGATGACCGAAGTTTTAACCGAGTTCCCGGAACTCACAGACCCGAAGACAGGTAACTCTTTAATGGAGAGAACTATCTTAATCGCAAACACTTCGAACATGCCGGTCGCAGCACGTGAAGCATCTGTTTATACAGGTATCACAATTGCTGAGTACTTCCGTGACATGGGCTACGATGTTGCATTAATGGCAGACTCGACATCCCGCTGGGCAGAAGCAATGCGTGAAATTTGTTCACGTCTTGAAGAAATGCCGGGTGAGGAAGGTTATCCTGCATATCTATCTTCCAGACTTTCAGAGTTCTACGAGCGTGCAGGTTTAGTTCAGCCGCTTTCGGGCGGTTCGGGTTCAGTATCCGTTATCGGTGCGGTTTCCCCCGCAGGCGGAGATTTCTCCGAGCCGGTTACACAGAACACTCTTCGTATCGTAAAAGTCTTCTGGGCACTGGATGCAAACCTCTCCCGCAGACGTCACTTCCCGGCTATCAACTGGCTGCAGTCCTATTCATTATACATGGGACAGCTCAACGATTACTACGACGAGAAGGTTTCACCCGAGTGGAACAAACTCAGAAGCTGGTTCATGGAAGTTCTGCAGAAGGAAGCCGAACTTAATGAAATCGTTCAGTTAGTCGGTTCGGATGCACTGCCGGAAGCAGAACAGATTACAATTGAAGTCGCGAGAATGATTCGTGAACTGTTCTTACAGCAGAACGGTTTCGACCCTGTCGACACATACTGTGATTTGAACAAACAGCTCGACATGTTCAAGATGATTAAGGCATACGCAGAACTTGCATATGCGGCTCAGGCATCAGGAGTTCCTCCGGCACAGATTATTGCTGTTAAAGCAAAGAATGAAATGCCGCAGATTAAGTTCACGAAGGAATACAAGCCTGTACTTGATAAAATCTACAAGGACATGGAAGCCGAATTCAAGGCAATGAGGGCTTAAAATGAAAGAATATAAGACAGTCTGTAAGGTTGCCGGTCCTCTGCTTTTCGTTGAGAAAACAGAGCCTGTCAGCTACGAAGAACAGGTATCTTTAGTCCTTGCCGACGGAACAATGAAACGCGGTCAGGTTCTCGATACTTCCGAGGATTTAGTCGTCGTTCAGTGTTTCGAAACCACAACAGGTCTCGGACGCGATACAGGTGTAAGATTCCTCGGCGAGACTTTCAAGATGCCGGTTTCAAAGTCAATGCTCGGTCGTATCCTTTCAGGAGGAGGAAAACCGATTGACGGCGGACCGGAAATCGTCCCGGAAAAACGCCTTGACATCAACGGTGCGGCAATTAACCCGTATGCACGCGGTTCCCCAAGAGATTTCATCCAGACAGGTATTTCTACCATCGACGGAACAAACACTCTTGTCCGCGGTCAGAAGCTTCCTATCTTCTCATCCGCAGGTCTTCCGCACAACGAGATTGCTCTGCAGATTGCAAGACAGGCAAAAGTTCCGGGCTCAACCGAAGAGTTCGCAGTAGTTTTCGCTGCAATGGGTATCACCCGTGAAGAAGCAAACTACTTTATGTCCGATTTCGAGAGAACCGGTGCACTTGAGCGTGCAGTCGTCTTCCTTAACTTAGCGGATGACCCTGCCGTAGAAAGAACTGTTACCCCGCGTCTTGCACTTACAACCGCTGAGTATCTGGCATACGACCTCGGTTACCACGTGCTGGTTATCTTAACCGATATGACGAACTACTGTGAAGCACTCCGTCAGATTGGTGCAGCCCGTGAAGAAGTTCCGGGCCGCCGCGGATATCCGGGTTACATGTATACCGATTTAGCCTCGCTTTATGAGCGTGCAGGTATCATTAAAGGACTGAAAGGTTCTGTCACACAGATTCCAATCCTTACAATGCCCGGTGACGATATTACTCACCCGATTCCGGATTTAACAGGATACATCACAGAAGGTCAGATTGTTATTTCACCGGAACTTCACCGTAAGGGTATTTACCCGCCAATCAATGTTCTTCCATCGCTGTCGCGTCTGATGAACCTTGGTATCGGTAAGGGTCTGACACGTGAAGACCACAAGAAAGTCTCCGATATGATGTATTCCGGTTATGCTGAAGGTGTTGACCTCAGAGGTTTAGTCGCTATCGTCGGTAAGGATGCACTCTCAGAGCGTGATCAGAAGTTCCTTGACTTCGCTGACGCTTTCGAGGACAAGTTCGTTCGTCAGGGAGCTGATGAGGACAGAACAATTGCCCAGACGCTTGATATCGGATGGGGTATGTTCACTCAGTTACCAGAATCGGAACTTGAGAAGCGTATCGACCGTGACTTAATCAAGAAGTACCACCCGAAATACCGGAAGTGAGTATAAATGGCGCTCAATGTGAAGCCAACCCGTTCAGAACTTATCGGCTTGAAGAAGAGGATTAAGCTTTCAGAAAGGGGTTATAAGCTTCTTAAAATGAAGCGCGACGGACTTATCCTTGAATTTTTCAAGGTGTTAGCGCAAGCTAAGGATCTCAAGAACGAGCTTGCCGAGAAATACGCCAGAGCTCAGCAGATGATTGCTATTGCAGAGACTGTTGAGGGAACAATAGGTGTTAAGGCAGCGGCGATGTCTGCTTCTGAAAATCCTGAGATTGATTTGAAGAGCAAGAACATCATGGGAGTTGTTGTTCCGAAGATTGAGGCAAAGAGCGTGAAGAAGTCGCTTGATCAGCGCGGTTACGGTGTTATAGGCACGAGTTCCGCAATTGATGAGGCAGCAGATGCTTTCGAGGATTTGGTTGAGGCGATTATTCGTTCAGCTGAGCTTGAAACGACTATGAAGCGTCTCTTGGATGAAATTGAGGGAACAAAGCGCCGTGTGAATGCGTTGGAGTTCAAGGTAATTCCGGAGCTTGTCGAGGCACGTGACTTTATTAAGATGCGTCTCGACGAAATGGAACGCGAAGAGCTGTTCCGTATGAAGAGAACAAAGAGTAAAGCCTGAGTTTTCGGGCGGACGGGAGTGAACCTCAGTGGGATTTTTCTCCCACAATAAAATTAGGGAGGATTATCCTCAACCCGTCTTCTCTTAGAAAAATTTTAATTTTGTAGTTCTTTTTTTAGGTTGTATTGCTGCGAAAAGATTTAGCTTATCACAAATCTAATTCTTGAAAAAAATTAATTTTGTTCCGTTCTATGAATATCAGGTCTGTTTGTGTCTTTATCCGAATATATCTGACATACACGCGACCTGCTCCATCCGTCTGTTGTATCAAGTTTAACAATTGTGTGTGAGGCTGTGTTCAGCGCCGACGGTTCAATTTTCAATATCAGGTAAGCATCTGCTGTCTCTCCTGTTTTTACATGAATCGGTTCATTTTCCAGATACAAAGACATTCCGTCAGAAATAGGTCTTGTGCGGTTTAAAAATACAGTTATGTCCTGATTGTTTGCTGTTATCTTAATTGCGATTCTGCTGTCAGTATCAGGTGACGCCACATATCTTGGGATACGGCTTGTGGTGTCATCACGTATGCTTACATTAACAAATCCTGTTGAATTTTCTATGTCAAACCGCCATTCCAATGCATGACTGCCTGATGTTACGTTTGGAGGATATTCAATAAATCCTCTGTCAAACATACTTGGCATAAAATAATCCTGATTTTCAGTTTCGTTTTCTTGAGTATTGATACAACCCGCAGTACATATAGCCGACACAATAAACAGAATGATAACAATTATTATTTTTTTAGCGGTCATAGGTATTTTACTATTGTTGGTTATGTGTTATAAATACATTGAGCAAAATATTACATCGTTTCGAGTTTGTCCAACGGATTAAATCACTGTTGGAGTGCTTAACTATACAAAAATATAATATATCAAAACGGATAATAAATTACAATTATAACGGTTCAGTCATCTGATCATTGAAACGATTAATAAAAAACACTGCATACAGGCATCAGCTAAAAACTTCTGAATGCGGAAATTTTCAAAAGGGAATATAATGAACAAAAAATCAATCATCGGAACAATATTAATCCTTGCCGTTCTGCTTATAATCTGCTCAGCAGGATGCGTTGATAACAAACCGACATACACCATAGGAGTATACTCATCACTTTCGCCATGGGAATATACCGATGAAAGCGGAGAACCCGCAGGTGTCACAATAGACATATTCAAACTTGCAGCCAAAGAACTGAATCTCAATTTTGAATTCGTGAAATGTGACGAGGGATGGGAAAATGCCCTGCTGAACGGGACAATCGACGCAAAAACATCTCTTGTAAAAACTCCGGCTCGTGAAGAAAAATTCGCGTTTTCAGACACCCCGTTTGGAAAAACAAAATATGCTGCATATTCACTTGACGGCTCGGATGTAACTCTGAATGATGTACTTTCCGGAAAGGCAAGTTTTGCGGTTAACAAGGGCGGTGCATACGATGCATGGGCAAAAACCTACTTTGGTGACAAATATGAATCAATGGTTGCGGACGGAACAATAATTCTTGAAAAATCCGTAGACTACTGTGCACTTGCTGTATTATCACAAAAAGTCGACGCGGCTGTTGCGGGAGATATCTCGGTTTCGGATACGCTCAATAATTATGCGTCACTTAACTTCCTCGGATATATCGGTGAGCCTATTGTTGCAGGGGTTGCTGTAAGGAAAAATGACACGGAGCTTCTGAACCTGTTGAATGACGGTATCATCAAAATAAAGAACACTCCTGAATTTGCGTCAATCTCCAAAAAATATAACCTTCAGTTTGAAAAAGATACATACGTTGTGGGAATCGATGGAATAAATGCCCCGTGGAGTTATGAGTCTGATGACGGAAACTTTACCGGATACGATATTGAGCAGATAGAATGGATTGCCGATTATAACGGATTCGATGTTAAGTATAAAGTGTATGACTGGGACAATAACATCAATGCAATAGTCACGGGAGATATTGATATGTGGGCGAGTTCAATGACAATCACTTTGGATAGAATGCAGTATGTTGCTTTCTCCGCTCCGTATTATTCTTCGGGAATCGGTGTTTTGGTGAGGCCGACCAGTACTTTGACTAAGGCTGATTTCGGTTCAGACGATGCAAAAATCGTTATTACGTTCGGAACGAGTTATGTGGACTGGCTTAAGTCTTATCTCGGTAAAGAAAAATACAATAAGAAGATTGCCGACGGTTCAATAATTATGGCTGCCGACTTTGATGAGTGCTGTAAGTTATTATATTCGCAGAAGGCTGATTTCTTTGTTGAGGGAACAAAGCAGATTGAATCCGAAGCTGATAACGATCGAGCGAAAATTTTGTTTGCGGAAAACGATATTGAACAGTTTGGTATTGCGACAAGAAACGGAAATATTGTTCTGCAGGATTTGAATGACAAAGGTCTTGCTGAGTTTGAGAAGTCGGGTAAGAAAGCCGAGCTTCTTAAAAAATATGATCTATAACTTTTTTGAGAATTTTAACTGTTTACTTCTGTATGTTGGATTCCGATACTTAAATTAATCCGAATAGGAGTTACGCTGTCGCGCTTTATCAGTATTTCAGTATTTTTTTAGTTTAAATCTTGCCCAACGGATTCATATAACGACTTGACAAATTCACATCTAGGCTGTCCAATAGTGAATTCTATGATATAAATTAATCCATGAATAATTGTTGTCCAGTGATTTCTAATCTTAGAGTACATCACGATACTCAAGCCGAAGGCTGGCGATAGATTTAGTGAATTTTCGTGTTTGACGTCGTGATGTACCCGACGCTAAAGAATCACAATAAAAAACTTTGTCCAACGGATTTTTCACGATTGGACAAATTCTCATCAATCTCACAAATAGATACAAAAGATAATATATCAAAACGTATAATAAATTACAATTATAGCTATTTAGCCAATAAGTGAAAACTTCTGTGTACTGATAAGCATCTCATTAAAAAATCTGTGCACAAGTATTCTACACGAGGAAAAATAATGAACAAGAAAGTAATCACCGGAACAATATTGATTCTTGTCGCTCTGCTGATTATATGCTCCGCAGGCTGTGTCGACAACAAACCGACATACAAAATAGGAGTATACTCTAATATGATGCCTTGGGAATATCTCGATGAAAACGGAGAGATAGTTGGTATTGCAGTTGACGTTTTAAAAATGATTGCAGATAAGCAGAATGTCAATTTTGAATTTGTTGTCAATGAAGCGGAATGGGAAGAAGCTCTTTTGAACGGAACAATAGACGCAAAGAATTCTCTGGTAAAAACACCCGAGCGTCTGGAAAAGTTTGCATTCTCAAGCACTCCATTTGCGGAAACAAGATACGGAGCAATAGGGCTTGACGGCTCGGAAGTTACTCTTGAAGACGTCTTAGCCGGAAAAGCAAAAGTTGCCGTTAACAAAAACAGTGCATACGATGCATGGGCAAAAGCCTACTTCGGCGACAAATATGAGTCAATGGTTGCGGACGGAACAATTATTATTCTCGGAGCTCAGGTTGATCAGTGCGCACTTGCGGTTTTGTCTCACAAAGCCGATGCAGCGGTTGCAGGAGATATATCGTTATCAAATATGCTTAATGAGTATCCGTCCTTAAAATTCCTCGGCTACATAGGAAAGCCGGTCTATTCGGGTGTTGCCGTCAGAAAAGATGATACAACTCTTCTGAATATCTTAAACGAAGGTGTTGAGAAAATAATGAATACTGATGAGCTTAACGCACTGATTAAAGAATACAATCTCCAGTTCAAGAAAGACACATACGTTGTTGGAATTGACGGTCTTAATGCTCCGTGGTCATACAAAGGTGCGGACGGGAATTATACCGGATACGATATTGAGCAGATAGAGTGGATTGCGGATTATAACGGATTCGATGTTAAGTATAAGGTCTACGAATGGGATAATAACATTAATGCGATAGTCAACAACAATATAGATATGTGGGCAAGTTCTATGGCCATTACACCGGAGAGGATGCAGCATGTTGCGTTTTCCGACCCGTATTATTCTTCTGGAATCGGTGTTTTGGTGAGACCGACCAGTACTTTGACTAAGTCTGATTTCGGTTCAGACGATGCAAAGATCGTTATTACGTTTGGGACAAGTTATGTGGACTGGCTCAAGTCTTATCTCGGCAAAGAAAAATACAATAAGAAGATTGCAGACGGTTCAATAATTATGGCTGATAACTTTGATGAATGCCGTGAGTTATTGTATTCACAGAAGGTCGATTTCTTTGTTGAGGGAACAAAGCAGATAGAAACCGAAGCTGAGGCAGGGCGTGCAAAAGTTTTGTTTGAGGAAAACGATATTGAGGAGTTCGGTATTGCGACAAGTAACGGAAATATTGTTCTTCAGGATCTGATTAATAAGGGTCTTGCGGAGTTTGAGAAGTCGGGTAAGAAAGCCGAGCTTCTTAAGAAATATTATTTATAATTTTTTTTCTAATACGAGTTATGCGGTTGCGCCTTGTGAGCTTGTCAAATAGCGGAAACGCTTTAGGGTTCACAGCTAAGTAAATCTTTGATTTGCGCTGAACGGAGCGAAGCCACAACTTAGTCAACACAAATTCAATCAATAAAAAAAAGATTACTGCATACCGGAAGCGTAAATCCTGGAAATCTCATCCATACGCTTCTGGACTGCACCAACCTGCTGCTCTAATTTACCCAAAGATTCTGCCAGGCGTTTCGCTGACGCATCCATTTCTGTAACCCTGTCCTTAAGATAAGAAACAGCATCCTCCGCGGACTTCTCAACAGAAACACCTGCGCCGATTCCGACAATCATCCTCTTAGTATCGGTAACCTTAGCGCGAACGGACACTCCCCCTCCGAGATTCAGAAGAGAATCAACCTCTCCCTTTGACGAAGAAACAGCCTCAATAGCATCAACAGATGCCAGAGCCTCCGCACGCGCCGTCTCAATAAACCTCAGCTGCTGCGACATAAGCTCGAACTGCTGGGAATACTCGTTCATATAGGCCTGAAGCGACTGCGCCTCCTGCTCTAAACTCGCTTTACCGGTATTAGTTGCCATCGATAGCCTTTACAGAATCAATAGTAATATACTTTCTCTCAAGTCTGTGCTTACTTCCGATAGTTGCAACGGTAAACTCACCGGCTAACTTCTCGGAAGGTGCATCGACTGTTTTTGTGAAGGGCTTCATCTGTCCATCATTCTTGAACGTGCCCTTAACTTCGAATTTCGACATTTATTGTTTCACCTCGTTTATAAGAATCCAAATACATCTTCTATTCTGCCAAGTTCAAAACCTGTGGTGGTATTACCTGCCAGATATCCCTTACTGTTAACGAGAAGTCCCGTTCCGATAAGATTTGACCCCATATTAACCGAACCCGTTCCCACAGAAAACTCATCTGACGGAAGCTGGTGTTCTAAGAGATCAATTTCTTCGGGCGTGCTTCTTGCCGGAAGAAGAACGCCGGCATTCGTGCATGCGCACGTCATACCGACTGTTCCCATACCAGCAAACGACATAGGAATAACTTTGACTTTCAGGAACTCACCAATCATCTTCTGCATCTCAGACGACATATCCGGATGCACAACAGCAAATGAATCATTGGTCAGAATCACATTCCCTGCCGCATTCATCTCCTCGCCGAGCAGGAGAACGTCTCCGTAATCCTGAAGGGTATCGAGTTCCGAATCAAGAATGAGACCAGAGGCTACAAAACCGCGGGAATTGCCGTTCAGCAGAAGACCTATAACCGAAGAACCCTGAATAAAGGTCTCAACAACCTCCACATCCAGAGCCTCAGCTATCTTGTCCTTGAACTCCTTCGGAGATTCAACCGGGACAAACGCTAAGTCTTCGAACACGCGTGCAAATACACCGATATTCGGGTCACCATTCAATGACAGGGTTGGGTCCATTTATTCCTCAGCAAGTTCAGCCTGAACCTGACCGTCTTCGAACTTCATAGCACGAACACGGATGCGTCTTGGCGGTTTCTGTGAGCCGCGTGCCCAGACAAGCTCGTTAATGGATTTGTCGAGTTTAACGTCTTCGGATTTCATGTGGTGTTCAAGATACTTTCTGATATCTCTTACTGCTGCGTTTGCGCGCTTATAGCAGGGAACACACTTGACGTCGCGGAGCGGAATCACGTAAATTTGTTCTTTCTGTGCTTCTACCATTTTCTTACACCTTCAGAGTGCTGCGTCTCCAGTTGCGTCTTTTCGGGTGAGACACAACGTTACGCTTGGTTTTTATCATTACCCATGACGGAACACGGCGGTTCTGCTGGGTTGCCTTTGCAAGACGAATCTTGCGGCTTTTGGTAAGTCTGCTCATGGTTAGTTCACCACTTTTCGTTTAATCACCAGAGACTGCTCATGATTTACAGGAAACAGCGGAACAAAGTCCACTCCCCTTTTAGTCAGTTCGGCTCTGATTTCACTTTCGAAATCTCCATTCTGGATTTGTCCCGTTTCGCCGTATACGACTTCAAAGAACTTATCTGCCAGTCTGAGAATTTCTTTTTTTCCGATACCAAGCAGGGGTCTCATATAACTTACCCCATACTTCATCTCAAGGCTCTGCACTTCCGATTTAGTCCGCATTGGAACGCGGTCATCACGTCGTGTTCCATCGGCGACCACCTCATATTCCTGTGCTGCAGCACATAAAGACCGTCGGTGGGCTTCTTCTATGGCATTTGCAGGATGCCCGTCGTGGATTATTGTATCCGCGCACTCATTAAGAAAGCCTGGCGCAAAGGTCAGTTTCCGAAACGGAAACCCGAGCTCCTTTGCCGCCGCCTCAATTGAAGGAACTGCACGATTTTCATCAAAGACGAAAGTTAAAAGTTCCACATCATAGTCCCTTGATAAAAGGACTGCGGCAAGACTGCTGTCTTTTCCGCCGCTGTAGAGAACTCCCGCTTTTGCTTTCATTAAACCCTGCGGATATTGAATTCCTTTTTCTGCGGTACAATCTGAGCTAACAGATTCTTGAGCTGTTCATCGGTTATTTTCTGACGCAGGCGGCCTGACTGGGCTAAAGATACAATCTGCTGTTCGACGGCTGAGGCAAAATCCGGCTTTGTAAGTCTGATTGTGTTCAGCCGCTCGCGAGCTTCAGGTTCCATTACCTGCATTAATACAGACTGAATCTGTGCCTGCATCTGCTGCTGACGCTGGAGTTGTTCCTGTTCCGCCATCTGCTGCTGTTGCATTTGTTGTTGCATCTGCATCATGCGCTGGCGGCGGATTTCTGCGAGTTCATCGTCTCCCATTTTGGTTCACCTTGTTTATTGTCAGTTGTTTTAGTACTTTGCAAGACCGGGTGCTTCTTTGACTGCTTCCTCTTTTAATGAGTGTGCGATTCCGTCAAGGAATTTGCGGCCTTTTGCAGATACGTTTCTTCCGCCGGTTACTTTTTCAAGGTATCCTGCGGTTTCGAGCTGCTGCATTACTTTTCTGGCAATGCTTCCACTGCCTTTTCTGAAGTGGGACGGCTTGGAGCCGCGGTCCTGCATACCGCCGTAGACTGAACGCATGCGTTCAACTCCAATTGGACCGTCAACATAGATTCTGCGCAGTACTGCGGCAGATCTGACATACCACCAATCCGGGTTCTCCGGTGGCATCTGTTTGTGTACTCCCGTTTTTACATACTCTGACCACTCGGGCGCTTTGATTGAAGACTCGTTCTTGAGTTCTTCTGCTGCCTTTGCGATTAAAGCGTTTGCCGGGATGTCAAATACTGTAGTCATTGACAAACCTCACTGTAAGCCGCGTGCCTTTCGGCACGATTTTGTTATGTTGTCTTACAGACACCATAACGATGACATTAACAGTCTGTATAAATTGAACGTGAGAGATAATATAGATTGCCTATGATTTCGAATTTTGTCTCGAGATTGTCCAATCGTTATGTTAATCTGTTGGACAGATTAGTCTCTGTGGTTATTCGGAGAAATTACATATATATTTCCGTGTGTAATTTAGAATAAACAACAAATCATAAAAAACAGATCGTATGCGAGGGGTGGGATTCGAACCCATGAACTACTGAAGACCAGATCTTAAGTCTGGCGCCGTTGGCCTGGCTTGGCTACCCTCGCACAGTTACCTTATTAGATTGTCATCCATACATAAAAAAGTGTGCGGAAAAGACATCGTCCGCTTTATAATATGTCTGCCCTGCTGATGTAATAATACTCGGCAAACTTCGACGGGTGATAACGCATTTTCGCCTCGCGCAGTCCGGGTTCATTCACATCCGATTCGCGGTTAATCCACTCGTATCTGCCCAGCAGAAATTTTGCGGTCTCCTGATTGATTATTTTGTAAATGCCTTCATAATCGGTCAGCCCTTTCTCAAAGTGAATGTCTACTGCCTCTTTATTCAGTTCTTCCCAAAGTGCACCCGCGCAGATTTTATCTCCGACTCTTATCGCAATCCCTTCAAATCCGAGCGCACTCATATTCTCAAGCGCGCGCATAACCGCTTCCGCATCACCTTTCATCATCGGTGTTTTCTCAAGCGGCTTTGATTTCTCCCACTCATCAATCATGGATTTTACGTCCTCAACGTTATAGGGAGTAATTTTTTCTACATTATAATAATAGTGCGATTTGAAGGAGTTGATTTGTCCGCGGATGTTTAGGTATTTTTTTCCGCGCAGCTCCGCGAGGTTTGATGTTCTGTAATAATATTCAAAGTATCCGCGCTCGGGATAAATCGGCAGCTCGGGGTGATGCTCCTTCATATAATCTATGTACTGCGCGTTTGGGAATTCAACCGGGCAGTCACCGCCGTTTGCTATGGCAAACGAAAGAAAATCCTCAAAGAGTTCCGCGCTGAACTCTCCGATTGGCGGTCGGTATGAAAGATTGCCCGGCTCTGCGCAGGCAACAATCAGATGATTGTCAATAAGCGCGTACTTGCACGGCGAGTAATGCTCCCAGCAGAAAATTGTTCCAAACGTCGCTTCCGAGTGGCTCTGCGGATACTTTGAAAAGTATTCGGAGAATATTTTTTTGTCCGCAAGCGTGACCTTTTTGAAATCGGAAGCCTTCAGCGTCATTTTTTCTCAAAAAGCATTGGGGTATAGTTCACCATCTCGGTAAAACCTGCGCGCTTGTAGAAATTTTCCTTCTCCGGCGCGGATATTAGTCCTATCCATTTCAGACCGTATCTCTCTCCGAGATTTTTCAGCGCGCTGACTATGCGCGTGCCGATACCTGAATTTCTGTATTCGGAAAAGACTACAACATCCTGAATATATCCGTCTGAGGTCTTATCTGCAATAATGCGCCCCATTCCGACTGCGTTTTTATTTTCGTCGAAGGCGACTGCAAAGATAAAACTTCCCTTAATAATATCTTCAATTTCTGCGCTGTCCCATCCCATGTCCCACCAACCTCCTGCGCGGTAAAGGTCGACAATCTCATTTTTATCCCATGCGCGTATTATTGAAAATGATATTTTTTGTTTATTCGTTTTTG
>JAUNXW010000140.1:0-1917 GCA_030539595.1 Methanocorpusculum sp.
AAAACGGGCAACCAAATCATCGTCACGTAGGCAACTCTTAATTCGATGGGCAACCTCTCGTAACGCTTCATCCCCGGCATCATGACCGTAAGTGTCATTGATGCTTTTGAACTTGTCTACATCAATCATGATGATGGCGTTATACGACCCACAGGCTCTGTTGGCCGGATCGGAGCAGCGGATGCGTATTTCTTCTTCAAAGCTCTCCCTATTCATTAAGCCTGTCAGGGAATCAGTCTGCGCTCGGCGCAGCAGTTCCAGCTCTGCCAGCTTTTGCTCGTTGATGTCCGAGAACACCACATAGACAATGATATCCTTTGTATAAGTATCCTCCACCATGCGAGTCTGAACATTCATCCAGTGGGCGATGTTATCGGCGGTATATCCGCGATACTCAAAAGATTCTTCAGTAATGCCGCGCTGGTAGGCGTTCATAAAATGCTGCTCTGAGAAAAACTCGGCGCAGGCGTCTTGATCCTCCGGCACAACCATGTGCTGAATGGTATAACGCATAGCTTCGTGAGCGTCCTTTGTTCCCGCCAGATTCGTAAGTATGCCGTGAGGCCCTTCGGTTTCATAGCCAATCGTTTTTGTTGTAAGGTCAATTACAAGGAGCTTTGAGGCATTCTGAGAGTAGTTCAGGAAGGTACTGCTGATGTTGAAAAGCGCCTCCGCATTCTTCTTCGCAGTCACATCATCAAAGGCAAGAATGGCAGTCAGCGGATTTCCGTTGTCATCAAAGATAAGGGAATACACAGCTTCCTCCCAGTGCTTCACGCCATCGTGCGAAATAAGGGCAAGCACATCTTTATCCCTTTGTTCGCCGCGGTCTATTGCAGCAAAAATCTCACGAATGGTATCCACGCTTTCCGGCGCGACTATGCCATCTCTGATGGCCTGCTCCGGACAATCCCTTGCAGCCCGTTCAAATTCCAGCACATTGTCACCCTGTGAAATTACGACAAAAGACCTGTGTTTAACATCAAAGCTGAGAACAGCTCGGTTGCTTAGTGTAGCCGCAATCTTGTATTCTTCTTGACTGATACGGAAATTCTGCTCAAGTTCCTTCTGCTTGGATATATCCATAACCATAGCTGCAACTACCGCTTCGCCGTTAGGCATTGCTACAACCATAGCGTGCTCCATGACCCATACAGAGTCTCCGCTTCTATTGCAAATACGATAGCTGACCGTAAAGCTGTCGCCAATAGTCGTGTGGGCGGCATTGACCTCTGCGACACGGTCTGCATCCTCCGGCCAGATAAAACCGCTGCGTCCGTCAATGATGGAATCATTGAAATCTTCCTCTTTATAGCCGCAGATATTCAGTAGACCCGGTGATACATAAAGGATCTTGTGGCTGTCACCATTCCACAAGCTCCGAACCATCATGCCGCCCGCATGGGAATAATTCATCAGGTCGCGGTATGCATTGACTGAAATGAGCTGCGCATTTACGGCCTCCAGGTCGTTGATGGTTCTGCTTAGTTCATTCTGCGTCTTAACAAGGTCGGTAATATCCGTAATCGTGCCGTAATATATGGAATGCCCGTCCTTTTCCTCAAAGAAAGACGCCTGTACCTTGATCCAGCACTCTACACCATCTGCCTTGACCGCACGGCTGGTGAAGGTAATCGGTTTTCTTCCTTTCTCGCAGGCGTAGGCGACCGCCATGACCTCTTGTTTTTCCTCCTCGTTGAAACCGTAAATAATAGACTTCCCAAAGGCTTCTTCGGCGGATATATCCATAAAGTCGAGATAGTCCTGATTTGAGTCCACAAGCAGAATATCACCGTCAGAAAACTGCCATTTTGCCGTGTAGCAGGGCATATTGTCCAGCGTCAGGTCAAAGGTTTTTTTCAGCAGTTCTTCGTACTGTTTGCTTTCTGTAATATCACGCGCCAGCGTGATTTCATA
>JAUNXW010000140.1:1927-4475 GCA_030539595.1 Methanocorpusculum sp.
ATAAATATCGTCATCGTAGGGGTTGTTTACGAACAACACCCAAGTGCGCATCCAACGCACCACGCCGTCGTCCCCGATCTGTCTATGTTCAAGCTCCACCTTTTTCTCTCCACGTGCATAGGCGGAGAGCAGGCTTTCGCGTGAAAAGGCGGCGACAAATCTTTGATTGTCCGGTTCAGGGCAGGTGGAGGCGCCAATTTCAATCAGTTCATCAAACACGCCTTCCTTCGGTGCGACTTTTGTTGTGAAGTTATCGTAGTTAACCATGGCAAAGCTGTTTTGCGTCAGATTGACTGAAATAACAAGTGGGGAGAGAAGGCTCATTGCAAGAGTCAACCGTTCTTGATCAAGCATCCTACGCTTGTATTCGTCACGTTCTTCTGTCACATCTGCGATAAAGCCATAAATGCTTACAAGGTGCTTTGCCTCGTTGAGTATCGGAGCAAGCGTGACCTTGAACCAGCGACGGCCGCGTGTTTCGGTATCTACGCAGATTGTTGTTTCGGTCTGCTCAAGATTTACCTCTATTCGGCTCCGGGCCTCCGCCAAAGCCTTATAATCCAGTTCCGGATGAGCTATTGCGCGTTGCGGAATCTCCGCAGCCCAAGTTTTCGGCAAGGTATAGCCAAACATACGCTCAAACGAGTCTGACACTTCTATTTCCCGTGAGGTCATATCGTAATTAAATACAGCGCCTCTAATACTGCCTAAGATGGTCTGATACCGTTCCGATTGCTGACGAATAATGTGTTTATCCCTGCTCTCATGACGCAACTGGATTACCGCAATGACGCCAATGCAGCACACGGCAATGCAAAAAGCAATGGCGAGTGTCCGGATGGTATCTGTAAACTGCTGTCGGTTTGCTGCCACTCTTGCGTTCACAGTGCTGCTCGGCACCATGCTGTATAAGTACCAGTCCGATACACCCAATGGTGCATAGACAACATACTCCTTTTCTCTGTGGTTCAAGCAGAAAGAGCCTGATTTGCCGTTCCTCATATTAGCGATAATGTTCTCTGCGGTTTCACCATCAAGCATATTCTCCGTTGTGTGGTCATCAAACAGGTTTGCAGCGTCAATATGCTCATGCGCATTTTCATTTCTTGCAATAATGGTGCCGGTAGAGTCGGTAATGAACACGACTTCGTTTCCGTTGAAGTTGTCTGTCAGCAGGATTTCATCAAACATTTCATTCTCTTTGCTGGCAAAGAGAATTGCAATCAAAGCATTGTCGTGGAGACCCGGGACAGCAAGCAGGATGCGTGGATCGCTGGTGCGAGCAGTTGTAGCCATATATTCAATGGATCGCTGGCCTTTCCAGTCGGATGCCTCAATAAAGTAGCCTCTATCCGCAATATTTCCGAGCGATTCTCCCTCATAACTGACCGCATTGCCTTTGAGATCGGCATATCCCAGCATACAGAGGTCATTGGCCAACACGCAGGCATTGGTTACCGCTGTTTCGTTGGTAATATTGAAGTCATGCAGGGTGCCAAAGTAGTACGCCATTGATTCGAGCGATTTGTATTGCTGCTCCAGCGACTTCGCAAAAAAGGCAGACTGCGCGGTAACAGAAGAATTTAGCTCGTCAAAGGCGCGGCGATCCACATTGCCGCTTAACTTTGATTGGGAAACCGTATAAGCCGCCCAAAGACAGGAAGCGGCAATCAGCACAATTACAACTGTGATGGTAATAAGATTTCTTTTCTTCATTCTGTATCGTGTCCTTCCGGCTTCTCAATTAAATCTGCCAATGTGACAGCTTCAAAGTAATTTTTTAGTTTGTTGTTTATATCGCTGAACATCTGCTGGACAAGAATAGATGAATCTGATTCGTTTATCTGTCCTTCTGTTTTTGATATCGTGCCTGTTGCTTCTTCTGGCTCAACACTTCGCAAGATCTCCAGCATTGTGATTTGCTCGGGAGGGTGTATAAGGGAATAACCGCCACAAAGCCCTTGCCGTGAGTGAATCAGCTTGGCTTTTTTCAGGCAGGTGGCAACTTTCTTCAGATAAATCTGTGAAATGCCCGTCTGTTCCGAGATGGCGGACGATGAGATCACTCCCTCACTTTTTGCAATAGCAATCATAATCTGTATTGCATATGTGGTCGTTGCACGAACAATCATATCTGCACACCTCACCTTATCGCCCATTGCCAAAACACACCCTTACAAGTATCCATTTAGTTATACTGCGCTTTCCAGTGAAAATCAAGTGTGAGAATAAACTATAACCGAAAAATACGGATACAGTTTGTTTTTGATGATATGTAAGGGCTGCCAAATGAATGGCAGCTCTATTTTAGTACGCCGGAATCCCGTAGCCGAGTATCTCGTAATATCCCAGTGGATAACTTTTTTCGCGGCAGCTATCGCCGCTGTTGCCCTCGACCGTCCACACACGCCCATTCTCGACCTTTTCCACAATTCCTGTATGATCGGAAAGCCCGTCCTGCGGGCCGGAGGAACCGTTCGGAGAATCCCAGTCGAAGAAGATAATCATTCCGGGTTCAGGTGTTGCGGAGTTGTCCAGCCATTCTCCA
>JAUNXW010000141.1 GCA_030539595.1 Methanocorpusculum sp.
TTCCAAGCGAATCAACAACCGCACTGCCGGCAACATTTCCCGCACCGAATACATAAATTATTGTTCCTTTGGTAAACACAGTTACCGCTGTTGCAATTCCTGTAATCGACGACAGGAGCGAAAATAAAATTACCCAAGGGTGAAGAGTTTTTGGCAGGAAATGTCCAAGGATTGGTGCAAGGAAAGCTCCAAAGAGAGGAACTGCAATAAGCAGTGCCGGAAGATTTTCAAGAATCATTCTTTGAGCCTCCTCATTTTATCAGAATTGACCGTGCCGTATTTTTTATAAATCAGCATCACAAACACAAGCATCAAAGCAGTTGTTGCAACACCGATTACAATACTTGTAAGAGTCATTGCCTGAACAGTCGGTAAAACCATTTCAGCACCTTCCGGTGCGCTTGTGAAAATAGGTGCAACACCGTTTTCGCGGTAACCGAGAGTTACAAGGAAGAGGTTAACAGCCCCTTCCAAAATTCCCACTCCCATCACCATCTTAATCATATTTTTCTTAAGAAGGATAATCGCAAACGCAATTCCAATAAGAATTGCCACAGCGATAAGCGGTATTGCTATCATTTGTTATCCTCCTCAGCCGTAGTTTCCTTAAGACCCGCAAACATACAAAGTAAAACAACAGAAAGCGCTCCAAAGACTTCAATTCCAACAGCGAAGTTGAGAACGGGAATAATTCCTGCGGTTAGCATATCGCCTGCGTTTACTCCGTATTCAACCGCGTGACCGAACAGACTTCCGTTCGCGTTTGCCCAGTTAAACATAAGTCCAGAAGCAAGGACAATTCCCGAAAGCGCTGTGCAGATGAAAAGCACAAGTCCAGCGGCTTCAATTACCTTGAACGTCGTAAGCGACATGTACTTGTTTACACATTCTTGGTAGTAGAAGCATACAAGAATCAAAGCAATTCCCGTTGCAATCACAGCCCCTCCCTGAAAACCTCCCCCGGGTGTCAGATGACCGTGAACAACTACATAAAATCCGAAGATGAAAATGAAAGGAACAAGCAGTTTGCCTGCTGTTCTTCCAATAAGTCCGGTGACCATTATAATTTCCTCCTAAAAAGCATGGTAACACCCAAGACCGCAATAAACAGAACAGTGGCTTCTCCGAGAGTATCAAATCCTCTGTAGTCAAAGACAATGGATGTGACAACGTTGTTTGAACCTGTCTCAACCTGAGAGTTATCAATATAGTATTGGTCGGTTACATCAGCTTGAGGATTTCCGAATTCAATTCCTATTGCCGGAAGCAGAAGAATCAGCGTGAATGCGACTATAAGCACAAGCGCTAACTTCGGTGGAATTGTAAATGAACATTTAGCCATTAGTCATCACTCTCCTTTCTCTTTGTGCCTTTAATTCCAATCATCAGAATTGCGGTTGAAATACCCGCACCGATTGCTGCTTCGGCAATTGCAACATCGGGTGCCTGAAGAATAAAAAATTCAAGCGCCAGAAGGAAACTGAACGCTGCAAATGCTATTGAAGCGGCTATCAAATCTTTGAGCCAGAAGATTGCGGCAGCACAGATAACTACCGCTGCGAGGAATAAAATATGCAGAGCGAAGTAAGCCTGCGGGAAAAGCTCAATCATTTTCTCTTCTCCTCCTGTTTCTGAATTTTATCTATGTCGTCTTTCAGCGCATCGATAACATGTACACGCGGAACATTTCCAGAGCGGTAAGCGCTTCTTGCTATGGCGTGAGTGGATGTAGTTCCCGTGATAATTACAACAATCATCGCAATTATTAAGTGAAGCGAGTAGTTCAGATATTCACCGGCTCCGCCCATGAATGCATTTATCGCAAAGACAAGCACGGCAATTCCAGCAAAGATTAGTCCGAAACTGCTTACAAGCCCTGCCGCGTGAATTCTGGTGTAGAAATCGGGGAATCTGAAAAGTCCTATTACTCCAAGCACTGAAAATATCAGCGAGAGTGCGAGAAGAATTATTATTGCTATTTCAACGCCGTTCATTTGAGATCTCCTGTTATAAGTTTGGCAACGTAAAGCGTTCCGACAAATGAAAGCAGTGCGTAAACTATTGCAACATCTAAGATTATGACCTGCCTGAAACCTACAGAGAGAAGAATCATGGCAATAACTACGAGAATGTTTATGACATCCAGGGCTAACATTCTGTCAGCGTTGGTAGGTCCGAGAATAAGTCTGATGATGCATGCAATTATCAGAATTATAAAGATAATCGATGCATAAATAAAAATTTCATTCATTCAGCTATCCTCCTAATCCATTTGGTCAGATTGATTTTACAGAATATTTTGTCCGGTGATATGACTTTTTGCGGGTCTTTTCCGACGTCGAGCATGTGAATGTAAAGTTCGCGGTTTACGTCGTTTGCTTCAACTGTGGCTGTTCCCGGCTGATATGTGATTGAGGCTGAAAGAATCAGTGTTGAGAAATTGTTTTTCATCGGAGGCGTGAGTTTGACAATTCCAGGTTTGATTCCTCTGCCGGTGATTATTTTTGCGGCGACTGTCAGGTTTGCAATTGTGAGTTCGATTAAGAACGGGATTATGTAAATGATTAAGAGAATCCAACGGAAAGGATTTACCATTTTCCAATATTTGTTGTCAGACCAGAGTTTGCTGCATAAGATTCCCGTGAAGAGTGATAAAATTATTCCAAGAATTATTTCAGGACTTGACCATATAAGAATAGAATCGGTTTCGGTTGCCGAGCCGGCCGAAAGAGCGAGATATAAAATAAAAGCTGCGATTGCTGCTATAACAGACGAAAATATTCTGTTCATATGTCGTCACCCATTGTCCAGTAGTTGATTAACTGTTTTATTTTTCTTGCTGTCATTTTAGTTACACCAGACTTCATTTGAACGGAGAGTTCTCTATTCAGAATGATAGTTGTTCTTATCTATTGGAATTATCTACAGATAAATTCACTCAGTTGAATGGTGGTATATCCTGAAGTTTGTCCAATAGTGATTAAATCCGTTGGACAAGATTTAGACTAAGTATTCTGTTGCTGTGAGTGAACGAAGTGAACTCACTCAGCGAAGCAAGACCGAAGGGCTTGCGCTGATATTGGGTGCGTTTCGTTACACCACGGAAGCCACAAGAAAAACAAAATTTTTATCAATTAGAGAAACTGAATTAAATCTTTTCGATGCAATACATATAATTATCTCACAATTCCAACATAAGGAAGATTTCTGTATTTCTGATCCCAGTCAAGCCCGTACCCCACAACAAAATCATTTCCTATTGTGAACCCGATATAATCTCCTTCGAACTCAACCCTTCTGCATTCGTGTTTATCGAGAAGCGAACAGACCTTAAGCGACGCGGGATTTCTTCCGCTGATAAGTTCCTTAACATTGGAAAGAGTGATTCCCGTATCAATCACATCTTCAATGATTAAAACATCCTTACCCTCAACTGCATCAACAGGGACATCAACAAGCATCTCAACATTTCCCGTTGAAGATTTCCCGCTGTAACTTGATGCCCTTATGAACTCCATAAAAACAGGAATTGTCACGCGCTTGGCAAGTTCGCATGCAAAAAAACACGCTCCCTTAAGAGTACATAAAAATACAACAGACTTTCCCGCATAATCGCGGTCAATCTGCTTTGCGAGTTCTCTTATTCTCGCATCAATCTTTTCATCGGGGATAAGAACATCAATTTTATCTGCCATTACTCATCCTCTTCGGAATTTTTCACGACATCAGTATCAACTGCTTTATAGTAATAATACTCGCCCGCAGCTTTCTGCTCGCGGTCAAGATATGAGCCAGGATTATTAATTCTCGGTCTGCCTGTCTTATCGCGACGGAAAGTAACCCCTAACTCCGAAAGGAATAAATTCATACCATCCTTCATCTCAAACGGACCTTTGGCAAAACCTTCTTTGCCCGGTACACCGTCAAAGACCAACAAGCGCTCTGAAATCATATCTATTGTATACATATCATGGTCGATAACCATAATTCCCGCGCCCTTATCCTCTGCCGCACGCTTAATAACTTTAGTTGTAACAAGCCTCTGCTCAACATCCAAATGCGCAGAAGGTTCATCAAGAATATACAAATCAGCATCACGTGAAAGACACAAAGCAATTGCAACACGCTGAAGTTCTCCGCCGGAGAGATTCTTAACCTCCGACTGCAAAATTTGCATAAGTCCCAGAGGCTCAAGAATCTCGTGCTGATAGTATGAACTGTCGAATTTCTTCGTAGCCTGACGGAGAGTGAACTCAACCGTGTCTGATGACTCTGCTGTAACATACTGCGGTTTGTATGAAACCGTAACCGTATCAAATTTGTTTCCGTCGTCAGGGGTTTCAACACCCGCGAGAAGTTTTGCGAATGTTGATTTTCCGATACCGTTTGCTCCAACAATTCCCAAAACTTCACCGCGTCTGACA
>JAUNXW010000142.1 GCA_030539595.1 Methanocorpusculum sp.
GTGGTCAGACAGAAAAATTATCAAAACGCAGTATGGATGTGCTGAATTTGATTAATGAGAATCCAAAGATTACAAGAACAGAAATATCTCAAAAATTAGGCATAAATTCATCAGCTGTTCAAAAACATATTTCAGCCCTGAAAGAGAACGGAATTATTGTGCGCAAAGGCGGAGATTTCGGCGGGTATTGGAAGATTATAGAGAAATAAAATAATGCTGTTGTGTTCTGGCATTACCTGAAATCTATATTGTAATCTGGGTGCTTGTGAGAAGCATTGCAGTTGCCATGATACTCTTGAGACTCAGATAACAGATAAAAAGTATCTCAGGATTATGGATAAAGAATATCATCTCATAACTACAATTATAGGTTATTATGCATCTTGAGGAAAGCCGTGCCGAATACAATAAGATGATTTCCGTACCGCAGGATGTTTACGAGAAGATTCTGTCTCTAAAGAAAGAGAATCAGACATGCGGTGATGTGGTTGCGATGTCTCTTGATGCGCTTGAAGAGAAAAGGAAATTTGCTGAAATTCCGTGCATTGATGATAAGTATATTGAGGAGCATGAAAAGGAGTGGGATGAGGCGGAAAATGATTTTGATAACCGATACATCAGTCTTGAGGATTCAGTAAAACAATACAGGCTTAAGCATAAGGAAGTTTGAGTTCAGGGTTGCGGGGCTGTTTGTGATGTTTTCTATTTTTCTTTTTGATAGGGCTGATTAGGTTCTTTCGTCTTTGCCGCCGGATGATTATGAGCGGTGCGTTTCCGCACTCAAAACTCTGTGTGATAATCCTTTTCCGGGTTCGGGCGGGGATAAGGAGAAACTGAAAGGCAATGACAACAGATACAGGATTCATATCGGCAGGACGTATTCTGCGATTTATAAGATTGATAAGGAGAAGAAGCGGGTTTGTGTTACTGCGTTTGGAACTATCGGGGATATTCATAAGAAGTATTGAAAATATTGTCATAACTGCGTGAGACACGACAACCCACCCCAATCAAAAAAAAATTAAAGTTTAACTATTAACTCAACACCATCGGGCAGATTCTTATCATCAATCACAACCTCATAATCCGAGAACGAACGTGCCGGCTTATCAGATTTCCTTGAAACCTTAATCCTGTCAAACAGAACATGAGACGGAGCACATCCTAAAACATTCTTATGCTTAAACACAAACAGTTTCTGTGTTGCCATCTTACCGCGTGCGGCTGAATGGTCATGCTCAAACAAATTAATCAAAGCATCCCACAGCAGATTCAAATCATCATCCGAAAAACCCGTAGACTTCTGAGCAAGATTTGCCGAAACATACCCCTCAACACGATACAAAGCATACGGAACAATATGCTTGCGCCCCATCTCATGCTCCTTCTTCTCCGCATCAGCAGCACTTGTTACAGCAACCCTTGTAATCGTAACCTCCTGAGTCACAACAGGGTCAACACTCCTTGCAAAATTAATCTGAACAGGACCTCTGACCTGACCGCAGTTAACCTTAGTCGTCATAACAGCACCAAAAGCCCTTATATCATAAAAATTCTCACACATAAACCCTGTAATTTTCTTAGCCTCCGCCTCATCCTTCGGCAGTTTCTTCTCCTCAGGCTTAATATCGAACTTCTTATAAGCAAGCTCATGCTGATTATTCAAAACAGCACCGTCGCGAACATAAATCTGATAACCCGGCTCTTTTTCCTTAACAAGAGCCACATAATCCCTGATTTTACGTTTAATACAGACATCAGTCACAATACCGTAACTCGTCTCAGGGTCAATTCTCGGCATATTTCCTGCATCTGGGTCACCATTCGGGTTACCGTTTTCAACATCGAACAACATTACAAATTCATACCTGTTTTCTATAGTCATAATTTAAGCCTCCGTGATTCTGTCTTCTTTTTTCGTGTAAATAAATTCTCTCTGATGATAATATCCTAAAACAAACTTGCCCTGCTCTTCAAGTGAAAGATTTGCAGGGAAGTCCGACACATTAGATAAAATCTTCTCCATCATCTTATCAAAGTATCCGCCCATCTCAGCCTTTGCTACATGATGCTGTGCAAGATTCAGAAGAGATGGAAACACCAGCTTGGGATTTACCGAAGCCGACGCAAAATACCTTGAACGTATAGTCGACGTGCCATTCGCTTTAGCCTGTAATGCCTCCATTACAGCAAACAGCCTGCCTAAATTGTAGGCTGTATCAGTTGATTTTTCATTTAAACTCACAGTTAACTCCTCCGCATGGAAATTTCTAATAAGAACGGCTTTCAGGAAACCGGTACGGACACAGAAAGCACGCCGTTGTTTATATTCATCAAGTTTATTCTCAGCCTTCTGTCCTGCTTCTGCACGAATTCTCATCAGAACATTTGTGTAAACAGAAATAGGATACTGTCCGCCGTATAATATTGCACTGAACAGAGACATTTCATACGTGGCAGGTACTGAATCCAATGGATTTTTTGTACCTGTTCTGGTAATAGATTCTAATATTGCAGGAATTGATGTAAAACCACTGCCGTATTTTTCAGTATTAACCAATGCCATGTTTTCAGCATGTTCACCTGTTTTTCTGATAAATGTCTCCAGAGTGTTTACATACCAGAAACGGACACACATTCTTCCTGCATTAGGTTCAATACCAACAATATATGTTTTTGATTTGAAGTAAGGGTCATTTATTTTCTGACCCGTGCGAACTTTCTTTAAAATGTCGTGTAATTCTTTTTCGGCATCATAATCTCTTGTATCTTGATTATCAGAATTTTTGAGACCAAGCGATGCCCATAATAGAGAATTAGCATTAGGAATATCTGAATTATCTGTCCAGAATACAATAGTGGTGTTACCAATACGGTAATTGCTCCTTTTATCAGCAATAAGATAATTCAAAGCGGTAGTGTATTTAAACATCGCTGTCTTTGAAACAGGGGCATTTAAACTCTGTTCCTTTCTGTAAGACTCGGCTGAATTAATGTTAAATGACACTATTGGACAACCACCCATTTTCGCATTTTTTACCTTGATTTTGTTATGAACATTCTCAATTGGCTGATTCATATCACCAGTAATCAGACATTGACCAATCTCAGTATCTTTTGAGACTGACTTATTCAGAGATTTTTCCCAGACAATTTTTGCTTCAGTTCGGTCATGAATATAACCCAACTCATCAGATAAACGGAATACTATATTTCCTGACTTGTAGACAGTGTCATCTTTTGGAATATCAGGAAAATCACCGTTTTGAATTTTTTCCAAATACAAGAGAACAGCCTTCAATCCAACATCATTGGAATCTCCGATTATTTCTCTATGTTTTTTAACAGTTGCATTTACATAATCAGGGAATGAAACAAATATACTATCCTTCCAACCATAACCCAATAGATATTTTGAATTATCACATAGGAAGTATGGGTAAATATTTCTTGACCTGACTTTTTGCTCTGGGACTATCAAATTCATTTTCTCCTTACCTTCAGTAAGTTGAATTACATTTTGATACTCACCGTTTTTATTAATTACAATGGCAAATGAACATGGGATTCTTGAATAATTCATCAACGAAATCTGAGCATCAGGATTTTTTAACAGGTTATCATACAACTCGCACAAAGCCGAAAGAATCATACATTCACCTCATCCTGCAAAACCTTAGGAATAGTTACAACCCCCTTATGCATCTGTGCACGGAAAAATCTCGGCGTCATATCCTTCTTAAAATCAATATCATAAAGCATCCATCCGAGGTCGCGGTCATCATCAATCGGCTTAAGTAAAGAATCATCCTCAATTAATTCAAAATTAACAGGAAACTCCCGACACCCGAAATACGGTCTGTGATAACACTGACCTTTACGGGCACGTCTTAGAAATATATTGTAATGCTTCTCCTCTGAATCCTCAGAACCTGCCTTAGACGTCATCTCAAAATGAGCCTTAATAACATACTCAACATCCTTCAGCATCAGAGTAGCCCTCTGCTGACGGTCTTTCTGTGTATCCTGATAAAAAGGCTCACCCATACCATCAGCCGAAACAGACTTCATAAGAGAACTCACAGCCCCCTTCTGAACAACAGATGAAACCTCATTTCTGCGGATATTGGAAAATGCGATGGGCTTCATCACCCAAATCTCATCAACAACCCACCTGATAGCAGGCTTCCAATGAATAGCCTCCAAAACCCCGCGTGCAGCAGATGGCGTCATCACATCATACGTAACACGCTCAACCTTCATCTCAGGTCTGGTAAAGCAGGCTAAGTCACCCCACACTCTTAGTGTTATTCCATACATCTAAACTCCTTCCCAACACACCATTGGGAAAAATGGAGCAT
>JAUNXW010000143.1 GCA_030539595.1 Methanocorpusculum sp.
GCATTAGAAAATTTAGTATTTATTGTTTGATATGAAATTGGAAAAACAACCTCAGAACGATAACCCGAGCCATCAGAATAATTTAAACATTTAGTCCGCCGAGCGTCAGCCAATAAAAGATATTTTGCTTTAATCTTATTCCATTCTAAAAGACTATTCAAAGCCTCTTTTGATACAAAATATACATGAGGTTTAGCCGCCTTCATCTGAGAAGCCGACATATGTATTTCATTTCCCCTAATCTGCGAATATTCAATTAAAAGACATTCACCAACACGCATACCAGACGAAGCCAAAAACAAAATAATTGTTTTAAGAAGTATATCAGAGTGTGACAAGATAGAAGTCAACTTGGAAGGATTCAAATAATCTTCGTCATGAATTGCAACAGAACGAGGCATTTTATTAGTTAAAATTGATTCTTGAACAGGATTAAAGATAATATTATTCCACCTAAGCCAAAGACGAATAAAAAAAATATAATTAGATATTGTTTTAGGTGCTCTGCCAGAAGACAAAAGAAAATCTACATAGCGTATAACATCATTAAAAAATTCTCTTTCAGATGAAACATAACTTAAACTATATGTTTCCATATCATCAATTTTAACACCATTATTTATAAAAGTCAAATAACTTGAAAGACAATATTTCACCATTTTTTTAGTGCTTTCAGTTCTCTTTGAATTTACAAAATCAGTTGAAGAATATAAGGAAGACATACTTACTAATACACTGTGAACAAAGATGAAGGTTTCCCTATATGTTACATTTAAGATGAGTTTGTCCAACAGCGGAAAACATTTAGGTTTCCGTCTCAACTGAGCAAGCCGAAGGCTGACGAGTGGTTTTCGTGGCGTAACGAAAGTCAACGCAAGCCATTCGGTCTTGCTACGCTAAAGAGAATTCATTCCATCACCGTCAACAAATTTGTAATAATACAAATTGTAAAAAATATCACCCGAGTGAAACGGCTGACTGAATTATCAGATTGTCTCCAATAGGCATAATATTGAAAATATAAAGTGTTCTTGTGCCTTCGTCAACCTCTGAATGAGCTGTATATCCTCCGCCGAGCCTTGCTACTGAAATAGCCTGACGGGTAACCGAACTTCCAAGCGAATCCGTAACTCCCAGAACACTTTTTCCGACATCAGAAAAATTCTGAGAATCCGCAAGAAGTTTACCGTCATAATCAATAACAGAAATCTGAGTATCTCTTCCGAAATATCCTCCGTTTACCGATTCAATAAGCGCTTTGTGACCGTTATAGACGCCGTATTCGTAAACCGAATTTACAGTTGCGGATAACTTTGAAATCTGCGAATAATTCGTCTCGCAGATTTTATCGCCGTAAGGTATTATTGAAAATATCGTATAGCCTTCATCGGAACTGACTGTGTAAACAAGAGAGGGAACAGCTGTTTTCGGATAAGCACTTGCAGATGTCTGCTGATAATACTCAACATATCCGTAACCCTGATTTGAGCGAAGAAGAATCTCACGGGCTGTTCTTGTTCCGCACGCTCCCCTGAAATTAAGCTGGCTTGTTTCAATAAAATATTTTGCGTTTCCCGAAGCTGCAAGAATATTTCCGTCCTTATCCATTGCGTAAATATTGAAAACTCCTCCGACGAGATTTCCAAGAGAATTGATATACTCAAAAGTTTTTTCTTTCGTATGAGTTCGGCTGTATGAATAAACATTCAGAACCGCTTTCTCGCAGTCTGAGTTGGAAACCTCCGTGTATTTCGAAGGAAGAGATTTTGGAACGTTTTCGCTGATTCTGCCGAGATAAATTATAACATTCGAACCGGCAATCTCGACTTTTTTCCAAACTCCGCTGATTTCAGACCTGAAAAGCGTGATAGGGTTTCTCGTTTTCTGAGTGTATGTTCCGCTGTCTTTCGATGAATATTTTATTTTTCGGTCTATCTCTTCGGATTTTAATCCTATGAGGCTCGTAACTGAGTCATAAGCTGTAAGACCTGAGTTTTCTTCAATAAACGATACGTGATAGTCGCTGATTTCTTTGAATGCCTCGTAATTGCAGAGCATTAAGTTCCCGCTCTTCCACCACGCAGAAATCGCTCCGAGATATTTTCCATCCGCTGAATATACGGGAACGGCAATTCCTGAAATTGTTCCGCCGGCTTCCGAATCAATCGGCGGGAGAAGAATCGCATGTTTTCCGTCAAACATACTTTCTTTGACGTATTCTTTGTCGATTATTACATCCGGTGCGGGAGTTCCAAGAGCTGAGTCTCCGTTTGGGGTTGTGCAAAACATTATGTTTCTGAGCCAGGGATAGTCTATTAATATTTTATCGAGTGCCACTGAGACGAGGTCTGAGTCGACGCTGTTATCGGAGATTTTTTCTGCGGTTTGAAGCATATCCGTTTCAAGACCGCTGAATATTTCCTGAATGCCGGATGCGAAGCTGTCTAAGTCAGAGTAGATTTCATCTCCTGCTTCGATTTCAGAGGAGGCTTCTTGTATGCAGCCTGCTGAGATAATCAGGAGTGAAAGAACCGCTGCAATAATGATTATTTGAACGGTGCTTTTTTTATTCATTTTATCCTCCGAAGTCTACTGTTTTTACAAGCAGTATGTTGTTTGTGTCGTCTGAGAAGTATCCGCGGATAAGAACGGATCTCTCTCCCGTTACTCCGTAAGAGACTTTGCTGTAGACTATGTCTCCGCCGCCTTTGGGTACGTTTTTGTATGCGACGTTGTTTACGAGGTCGAGTCCGGATATTGATATCTGAATTATTTCAAGGTCATTGATTCTGCCGTCGTTTAGAACTTTTACAATTAAGTCGTCGCCTGAGACGGTTACCGCAACGCTGACTTCGGCATTTCTGTTGACTTGGTCGATTCCTACGCTTGAGGCAAGGAGAGCTGCACCCCCTCCGATAAGTATGAGTACGACTGCAATTAATATGAAAAACGCATAAAGTTTTGAGTTGGAGCGACTTTTTATCGAACCGTGATTCTTATGTTTCATTTGCCGTCATCTCGTTTGTTTTTATTTTTAATTAATGAAAGTTATTTACCGTCTCGTTGATGATGAGATTCATGTTTTTGTGTATATGCAGCCGTAGTTGTCGTAGAGTTTGCCGTCTTCTTTTATTTCGACTTCAAACATGTCTGCCATTGCAAGAACATACATGTCTTTTCCGATTTCATTCCATCGGAATGTATAGGAGTGGTTTCCCAATGCATGAGTGAGTGTTATTTTGCCGTTTCCGTCTTCGAAGAAGTCGGAGCTGATGTCGCATTCTACGTTTTCATACATATATTTCTGCGTGCTGTTCCATTTTCCGACTACGGTGTCTTTTCCGCTTACTCTTGCGAATTCCCAGTCGTTGATGGGAGTGTCTGTACTGTATCCTGTTCCAGTGTTTCCATTGTTTGATAAGCGGAAGGTTATCGGGCTGTAGAATATTTCGTATTTGTTTTCGGATTTTTTAATCCATAGGTGATTCCATTTTGTTGTTTTGCTGCCTTCGAGGTATCCTCTTTCCGTTCCTGTGTTGTTTGCGTAGAAGGTTTCGTAGATTTCAAGATAGTGCATCCCCGCTGCGTTTGTATATTCTCCGGAAACCCACGTTCCGACAAGCGGGTCTTCTTTTTCCTGATTAAAGATACACCCGGAGATAATTATTGCGATTGATAAAATTATGATTATTAGAAAGGTTGAAAATATTTTATTCATGTTTTATTCTTTTTCTTTATGAGATATATAATTTACGTTCATATATAGAGTGGGGGGTTATTCAATTGTTATTGTGATTTGCCGGAAATGATTCAGTCTTAGTTTTCTGTTGATATATTTGGCATTTCGTAATGAAATGATATGCTCCCAGATATAGATAAATTACAGCTTTAAATTAATTTAAGTAGGAGTTACGTGGTTGCGCTTTATCAGAACTTCACTATTTTTTTGGACTAAGTTTCTGCTACAGTGTGTACACATTTCGTTACACCACGAAAACCACACGAAAAAAGACGAAAATCACGAAAAGAAAAAAATCGGCTGTTCTCATCTATTATCGCAAAACACAAAATCTTTCGCAAGTTCCTTGCTCAGTTAAGGGAACTTCGTTCCCCGCTAACAAAAATCGCGAAATGGTTGCTAAGTTTACAATAATTATCACAAGAAGAATTAGCAGCAACCCTTTTGTGTTTTTCGTTAGCGGGGAACGAAGTTCCCTTAACTGAGCAAGGAACTTGCGAAAGATTTCGTGTTTTTGCTATATATGATAAAGCCAACCAAACTGATTAATTTTCGTGC